>JBCDIO010000372.1:0-4822 GCA_038748815.1 Bacteroidota bacterium | reverse complement strand
TTTTTTTTTCTCTTTTTTTACACTTTTGCAAATATTTCATCATGCTTGCACGACTATCAGCCTATTTAAAACCTGTTTATTCTATTCTGCCAATCATCCTTCTGCTCTCCTTGCTTAGTGTTTGTTCTACACTTTATGGCCAGGCAAATACTGAACAATCCGATCAAGATGCATTCTTCATTAAAGAAATTTATAGCACGGCACTTAGTCAAGGAAAAGCTTACGACTGGTTAACCCATTTGAGTGAAGATATTGGAGGCCGGCTCGCCGGATCCGCTGGAGCTGCTGCCGCTGTAGAATACACCCGCCAATTGATGGATACCTTAGGTCTAGACACCGTTTGGTTGCAGCCTTGTATGGTGCCTCGCTGGGTGCGGGGAGAACAGGAGGTCGTGCGAGTGACGGAATCCGTTCGGGGGAGCCTTGATCTACATGCTACAGCCTTGGGTAATTCGGTAGGCACTGGAAAAAAGGGAGTAAATGCGGAGATTGTGGAGGTTTTCTCCCTAGAGGAAGTTGATAAAATGCCAGAAGGATCACTCCAAGGAAAAATAGTCTTCTATAACCGCCCTATGGATCCTACTCAGATTAATACCTTCAGTGCCTATGGATCGGCCGTCGATCAACGAGTCTGGGGTGCTTCTACCGCCGCTAAAAAGGGGGCGATTGCTGTGCTGGTGCGGAGCATGACCCCTGGGCTCGATCACGTGCCACATACCGGTACACTTGGGTATCGGGAGGGCATTGATAAAATTCCTGCCGTGGCGGTGAGTACCCTCGATGCGGAGTTGTTGCACGAAATGCTACAATCGGCTCCTGTAAAAGTGTACGTACGAACGACTTGTTATCAACTGCCCGATGTGCAATCGTATAATGTCATTGGTGAGATAAAGGGTGCTACGAATCCCGATGAAATCATTCTAGTTGGAGGACATTTAGACGCTTGGGATAACGGAGGGGGAGCACACGATGATGGCTCGGGTTGTGTGCATAGCATGGAGGTTTTACACCTGATCCATCGCTTGAATTATACCCCCCGGCGGACCATTCGCTGCGTATTATTCATGAATGAAGAGAATGGGCTGGCTGGTGCTAGGAAATACTGGGACTACTCAAACAAGGGAGGAGAGTTTCACCTGGCAGCTATCGAGTCAGACGCAGGGGGATTTACACCCAGAGGGTTTTCCGTTGATGGAGACGAAGAAATTTTCACCGAGAAGTATCGTAAAGTCACGGAATGGCTACCTTTGCTCGAACCGTATGGGCTATCCTTTAAGAAGGGTGGGTCCGGAGCCGATATTTCGGGATTGAAAGTGCAAAAGGGCCTCTTATTTGGCTTCCGTCCCGATCCACAACGCTATTTTGACTACCATCACACTGCCAACGACCGCATTGAAGCGGTACATCCCCGTGAATTACTATTGGGAGCTGCTTCAATGATGAGTTTGGTTTATTTGCTCGATACCTATGGCCTGTAAAGGCCAAAGCCATGGAGCCGTAAAGTCTCGCAAGACCATGTCTAAACCAGTGCAATTACACGACCGCTATTTTACAGAATTCATTGACCGAGCTACCCTGATGGCGAAGGTAGAAGAACTTGGTGCCCGTATAGGTGCGGATTATGTAGATAAGAATCCCCATTTTCTGGTCATTCTGAATGGAGCGTTTGTGTTTGCTGCTGATCTATGCCGAGCCTGCCCTTTAGATATTCCCCTATCGTTTGTGCGTCTTTCCAGTTACGATGGGCTTAGCTCTACGGGGGAACTACAAACTAAGCTGGGGCTAGAGGAGGGAGCGTTGACCGGCAAAGATGTAATCATCGTGGAAGACATCGTTGATACTGGTAACACCTTAAGTTCTTTTGTACCCCAGCTCCAAAAAATGGGCCCCACTTCCGTGGCCATTGCGGCGGCTCTGGTTAAACCAGAAACCCTGCAAGGAAAAGTAAAAGTTGATTACACGGGATTTGAGATCCCACCCCATTTTGTGGTAGGCTACGGTCTTGATTATAATGAGCTAGGACGTACCTTGCCGTCCATCTATCAACTCTCCGAAAACCATGAGTAAATCCTTGGATCTAAGTAAGCTATGCCAGCAGGCCGTGGAGGTAATCCTGGATGTTGGTGAATTTATTCGTTCTCAAAAAGGGCGAGTAGGAACCGATCGGATCGTAGAGAAAAGTAAGAATAGCTTGGTGAGTTACGTCGATCAAACGGCCGAGGAAAAGCTCGTCCAAGGTTTAGGTACCCTACTGGAAGAACCGACTTTCCTGACGGAAGAAGGAACCGTTATTGCCCGTAAAGGAACCTATCGTTGGATCATTGACCCCTTGGATGGTACAACCAATTTCTTACATCGTATTCCCGCTTTTTCGGTGAGTGTTGGCCTCGAAGTCAGAGATGAACTTGTATTAGGAATTGTTTATGAAGTAAATCAGGATGAGTGTTTTTACGCTTGGAAAGGCGGCGGAGCTTATCTGAATGGAAACCAAATAGGGGTCAGCCCCGCTACTCATCTTTCGGATGCCTTATTGGCGACTGGCTTTCCGTACTACGATTACTCTTTAATGCAGAAATACCTTGGCACGCTCCAAGAGCTAATGAAAGATACCCGTGGAATTCGTCGGTTAGGCTCTGCAGCCGTCGATTTAGCGTACGTTGCTTGCGGTCGTTTTGAAGGCTTTTTTGAATATAGCTTACATCCTTGGGACGTAGCCGGTGGAGTAGTACTGGTACAGGAAGCCGGCGGTTTAGTTACAGATTTTAAAGGCGGTGCGGACTATTTATTTGGAGGGTCTATTTTAGCTGCCAGTCCAGCTATTCATCAAGCCATGTTGGACGTTCTTATCAAGCATTTTCAGGATTAAGGCGTCTGGTCTGACAATGGCGGGTGTTAATCGATCAAAATTTTCTCCTTTCGTGGATTCCTATACTTTCAAGCCTGATTTTAGCTCAAGCCCTCCTGGTGGGTTTGAGTGCCCATAATTTGCTCGTAGTATGAACTGGCAAGAAACTGTACGTCTGGCTTTACGATCGATTCGCTCTAATCTTTTACGGGCTATTCTCACCCTGCTGATTATCGCTTTTGGTATTACCGCCTTAGTGGGCATTCTTACCGCCATTGATAGTGCAATCTTTTCTTTCAATGATAATTTCAATAGTCTTGGGGCCAATACTTTTAGTATTGAGCCAAAAGGGACCGGGGTAAGTGGAAACCAAAGAGGACGGCGAGCAAAACAAGGAGACGCAATCACCCTCCGGCAGCTTGTAGAATTCAAAGAACGGTACGAGTTTCCAGCACGGGTGGCAGGATCAATGAGGTGTACGGGCTCGGCTACCATTCGCTACGATGAAGAGGAGACTAATCCCACTACTCCCGTGATTGCCATCGATGAGAACTATTTGGGGGCGAAAGGATACGAACTAGAACTAGGAAGAAACTTTACGCCAACCGAGGCACTCAATGGAGGGCAACGGGCCATTATTGGTATGGACTTGGTGGAAGAGCTTTTTAATAACAATCCGGCTTTCGCTATGAATAAGCCGATCTACATTGGCAATACCAAGTATAAAGTGACGGGGGTGTTAGCTTCTCGGGGGTCAAGTATCAATCAGAGTGATGATCGGCAAGTACTTATTCCACTATTTACCGGAAAACGGTACTACGGTACGGCAAAAACAAATTATGATCTGGCTATTTCCGTTCGCCAGTCGTCCGATATGGATCAAGCGGTTGCTCAAGCCATTGGTTTGATGCGAAATATTCGGTCTTTGAAGGCCTCCGAAGCAAACGATTTCGAGATTTTCAAAAGCGATAGTCTCGTTTCAATTATTAAGGAAAACACCACGAATCTCCGCTTGGGAGCCGTGGCTATTGGGTTAATCACTTTGCTTGGTGCGGCCATTGGCTTGATGAATATTATGCTCGTTTCCGTAACGGAGCGTACGCGAGAAATCGGCGTCAGCAAAGCGCTGGGTGCTAAGCGACGAACCATTCTGGTCCAATTCTTATCGGAAGCGATTCTCATCTGCCAGATTGGAGGAGTGTTGGGAATCATTATGGGGATCTTGGTTGGAAATCTAGTGACCAGCTTTTTAGGAGGTAGCTTTTTAGTGCCCTGGGCGTGGATCATTATGGCCTTTATCGTTTGCTTCGCTGTGGGACTAATATCTGGTTTATATCCGGCTTTGAAAGCAGCTCGGCTAGACCCTATTGAATCCTTGCGGTACGAATAGGAGGTTCTTTTTAAATCCCGTACTTTTGGCGCCTCAATTGGCAAACAAATGCTTGCTCCTGCTGTTTTTCTTTTTTTATCTAGCCGAATTGCCAGGGATTTATGGACCATAACTTTCACCGTCTTCACGTACAATCCATTTCTGAAGAGACCTCGGATGCCCGTTCTCTGTTTTTAACCATTCCTTCCGACTTGCAAGAGTCGTTTTCCTACCGGGCTGGTCAGTACATTACCTTACGCGCCACCATCAACGGGGAAGAAGTGCGTCGTTCCTATTCGATGTGCAGTAGTCCTTTTGAAGACACATTAGCCGTAACGGTGAAGCGAGTGCGCGGCGGTTTGATGTCAAACTATTTGCACGATGCAGTCAAAACAGGCGATACGCTGGATGTAATGGTTCCCGAAGGACGCTTTCTCATTGATCCGGCCGCCGAAAAACGTCGGCTTGTTTATTTGATCGGAGCAGGGAGTGGAATTACACCCTTGTACAGTATGATGAAGGCCATTCTGGAAGAAGAGCCTAAAAGTACCGTATACTTATTCTACGGAAACCGCAATGAGGAATCGATCATCTTCCGAGAATCTTTG
>JBCDIO010000371.1:0-4828 GCA_038748815.1 Bacteroidota bacterium | reverse complement strand
TTCATCAATCATGGCTGGATCCGTATAACCTGTAGCCGCATAAGCTGGTACCCCGGCCGCTTCGGCAGCTTGCAAAACCTGTTTGAGTACTGTTTAGTACCGTTTAGTGTACTTCTCGGGGAACGAATACGCTTCGCTACTCACTGTCCGGTCTTTAATTTCTCCCACCCGTTTTACGTATTGTACGGAATCTGCAAAGCCTTCGACTTGTACGGTATCCAGTAGGAAAATAGTATCCTGGACGGTGGTACTGTTTTTAGTCGAAGTGTAGGGAATCTTATAGGCCACCACCATAAAGTGGTAACCTTCTTTGGTTAGAATATCTTCGGTAACATCGTTGCCATCCAAATCAACGATTTCGAAATCAGAGATTTTTGTGGTGGGTATGGCCGGATCTTCCTTTTCTACACTCATTTCGAAGTCTTCTCCTTTGTACTTGGTGTAGTCACGGAGGTAGGTTGCTTCGTCTAAGCGGATTTGCTCCCCGGTAGAGAGAGTGGTGATCACATAAGTATTCTTGGCGTTGATGACCGCTTCTTCTTCGGCTGTTTTTTGTGCTGCAATGTTTGACCCTGCTTTAAACGGACGGAAGTCTGTGTGTGGGATGTCCCATACGTAGTTACTAAAGCAGTAAACGGTGATACCCACTAGGGTTACTATATTTAGAATTCTACGGATACCCGGTGAGAATAGCTGGTGCATATCTCCTGTCCGCATTAGAAAAAAGATCGCAGGAATAAGCAAGAAGATATCTTTAAAGAAAGATGTTTTGGGTTTTAGTTTTAGAAAGTCACCAAAACAACCACAGTCGGTCACCTTCATATTGGTTTCCTCAAAGGCGGCCCACTGGCCAAATTCGAAGAAATTAACGCCATTGGGTACATAACCGGTTAAATACGTAAAACCCGTCAGGAAGGTAAAGAATGCTACCAACAGGAAAAGGCCCAAGCTGAAAAGCGAGGGCTAGAACCGATTAGGATCATGAGTCCCAAAACAATTTCGAAGACGATCATAACCACCGAAAAGGTGATAGATGCTTCCGAAAGGGCCGGGAACAAGGGGGCAAGAAAGGAAAACCAAGTTTCGGAAAAGGTGGACTCGAATTCGGCAAAATATTGTTCCATTTTGTAAGCAGTTCCCAGCGGGTCCATTGCTTTAACAAAGCCAGAAAAGATGAATAAAGCCCCTACGAAAGATTGGGCATAGGTCATCAACCAGTTTTTCTGCTCTCGAAGAACGATACCGATCAGGAGGGTTAAGGCTAGTGCAATTCCCCCAATGATGCTAACTAAAAATCCAAGCGTCATGGCTGTTTATAGTTTCGTATGGTAGTTAATGTATGTTGTATGTAGTCCTCTCCTCAATCGAGGTGAGTATCTAATATATCCGTGTGTCCAGTTGGCTTTTCGGGCTTTACCAAGCTTACAATACTCAAATTAAAAGTGGCCGCAGCTACGAGCATAAAAAATCCCACACCTGCAATACTCCCAATCAATTCATCGCCCGTCAAGACCCAGAGTGTTCCGTTTACCAAGCGTTCTAGCCATAAGAATCGCAATAGTAGATAGGAAGCAAAAGTTCCCCCGATCAGCCAGTAAAAATGGCGTCGGTCTAATTCAAAATAGCGCACCGCTAAAAAAGTAAGGACCGTCCCCAGCACCCAGAACCCCGATAGTACCCAGGTCCGCAACTCAATGATTCGGTCCACTACAGCTACCGTTTGGGTATGATAATCAGCTGCTGGATCCAATTCTTCCAGCGTACTGGGAGGAATGACCGCCTCCAGTTGGAGAACCCCGTAGTAGCCTACGGTAATGAGCGAGGCGATCATCAAGCTGGTGATCATGCTCCATTGATTGATGATAAACCGACCATTCATGAATTCGCTTCCGCTTCTGCCATTTTAATGAGTGCGAAAATCGCATAGTTGATCATGTCCCGGTAATTGGCGTCTAGCCCTTCTGAAATGAGCGTTTGTCCTTGATTATCCTCAATTTGTTTTACCCGTAAGAGCTTCATGAGAATGAGGTCCGTTAGAGAGGATATCCGCATATCCCGCCAGACTTCTCCGTAGTCACTATTCTTAGCGATCATTAAAGAGCGCGTGGACTCAATTTCCCGGTCGTATTCACCGAGCACCTGGTCTGCTTTCAGTTCCAAGGGCGCCGATGCTGGTAGTTGGAGTTGTAAGATGGCCAATACGCAATAATTGACGATCCCGATGTATTCGGATTCGATATTATCATCCACCATTTGCTCCTTTCCCTCTTCCAAGCTCCGGATTCTGCGGGCTTTGATAAAGATCTGGTCCGTTAGGGACGCCGGGCGTAAGATCCGCCAGGCAGTTCCGTAATCGACCGTCTTTTTGGCAAAGATGGATCGGCACTTTGAAATGGCCGTATCGTATTGGGCGAGGGTTTTTTCCAAGGGTTCCGATTTTCGGCAAATATACGCATTCCTCCCGGCCCTGGTGCAAATATCGATATTGGATCAAAGCGGGACCGTTAATGAGCTGCGAAGCACTTGTTAATCGCTTGTTAATCGCAGGGTCTAATTTAGAAAGTAGCTCGCCAGCTTAGCATACCGGGACCAATGGATAAACCGCTAAGTAAAGGGCCAAGGTCGGCGTTAGAGCGAGATAAAATATAGGCGGTAGTCACATCAAAAACGAAGAGAAAAGCCCCTTGTAATACGATGGATTGCCCAAAGCCACGGAGCCGCTCTGGATTATCTTCCGGTGCTGTATTTTTAGCTCGTTCGATTAGATAAGCCCCTCCCGCCATATAACCGATATCTAGTCCGGCATTGAAGAGTAAGATCTTTTGAAAGCGATGCTGCTCATTGATGGTGGAAAGCAGGTCAAAGGCCGCAGGATCCGTCCGGCTTACCCCCCAGTATCCAACCCCGGCAATAACCAAGTTAACCGCATTCCAGCCAACATTCATTTGGTGAAAGTACTTATTCTGTCCGTCGTTGGAGTTCTGCAAAGCGAGGCCCAGCGCGATATTACCTACGGCCCAGCTACCAAGGACTGTCATCGCGCGTTTCTGTTGCGTGAGCCGATTCTGATTGAATTGTTCCAGGTTAAGGCCCTGGGCAAAGGACCAAGTACAACAGGCGGTCCAAAGGGCCAGTAGGATGAACAGTTTGCGCATAATTGTTTTTTGGGACTAACACGAAAGGCCTCAGAACAGTTGTCGTTTCTGTGTATTAATATCCAGCGGCATGATCGTCCGGTTGACGAATATCGCCAACCCCTTTCCAACTACCATTTGACCGACGTACAATGGCTTTAACCGCTCCTAAGCGCCGTTTTTCTACTACGGTATGACCCAATTTTCGAAGATCTTCCGGTAAAGTACCATAGTCCTGGTCCTTTTCAATCCAGACTTCA
The DNA here is from genome assembly GCA_038748815.1 of Bacteroidota bacterium. GTDB lineage: Bacteria > Bacteroidota > Bacteroidia > Chitinophagales > Saprospiraceae > JBCDIO01. Next base: position 1,434 of record JBCDIO010000371.1, on the reverse strand, counting down.
TCGGGTAACCATTGGTGATGAAAACGGGGGGCGTGAACGGCTTCTTCCAAGTCGAGTCCGAAGACCGCAACATTGAGAAAAACCTGAAAAACGGAGGTAATGATGGTCGAACCTCCGGGCGTACCTAATACCAAATAAACCTCTCCATCGCGTAATACAATGGTGGGAGTCATAGAGCTCAGCATTCGTTTACCGGGTTCGATAGCGTTTGCTTCTCCTCCTACTAGGCCAAACATATTAGGTGTGCCGGGTTTAGAGCTAAAGTCATCCATTTCATCGTTGAGAAAAAATCCAGCTCCATCCACCCAGACCTTACTGCCATAATTATCATTGAGGGTAGTCGTAACGGATACGGCATTACCCATAGAATCCACGATGGAGGTGTGGGTTGTTTCGAAACTTTCAACGGGCACGGAGAAAGTGGCCGCCTGTAAGTTGGTGCTCGCGGTGGCCGAATCAAAGCGCAAGCTGGCCATTTTTTCTTTGAGATAAGCAGGATCTAGTAGGGAGTCCACCGGAACTGGGAAATAATCTTGATCTCCCATAAAACGAGCTCGATCGGTATAGGCGCGCCGCATCGACTCAATCATAATATGAACACTAGTGACTTCCTGAAAGCCCCATTCTGAGAGCGGAAGACCTTTTATCATTTCAATCATTTGCCCAAGTACAATTCCTCCGGAGGAGGGGAGGGGCATGGAGGCAATCTGGTAATTTTCGTATTCACTAAGAATGGGATCTCGCCATACTGCCTCGTAATTATCCAGATCAGCTTGAGTGATGTATCCATCTTGGCGGGTCATTTCATCCAGTAGGGCCGTGGCGGTTTTACCTTGGTAAAATCCATCGCGGCCGGCCTCTTGGATTCGTCTCAGCGTTTCCGCGAGGTCCGGTTGGCGTAATACACGACCCGCTTCCCAGGCTTCGGGTTCTGTAAACGGGTTGACGGTGCTATTGTATTTCAAGAATTTAGGCAGATAGTTGTTCAAACGGTTGGCTTCGGCCCTGGATACGGGGAAACCTTTTTCGGCTAATTCGATAGCTGGGGCAATGAGTTGACTCCACGTGAATAGATTCTGCGAGCCGTATTTTGTGAAGGCTGCTTCCAATCCGGCGACCGTTCCGGGGACCCCAACGGAGCGGATACCATCCAGACTGGCTCGGGGAATAATTTCCCCGTCTGCATCCAGGTACATGTCTCGATTGGCGGCCAGGGGGGCTTTTTCTCGGTAGTCAAGACTGGTGGTGGTCCCATCTTCGAGGTGTAATAACATAAAACCTCCGCCACCGATATTTCCGGCTCTGGGGTATACGACCGCCAAAGCAAATTGTACGGCAATGGCGGCATCTAGCGCGGTTCCTCCTTGTTGCAGAATATCAACGCCTACTTGGGTAGCGAGAGGGTGTGGACTCACGACCATAGCCTTTTCAGCC
>JBCDIO010000370.1:0-4840 GCA_038748815.1 Bacteroidota bacterium | reverse complement strand
TGATTTTGTTCAGTATTTCAGGGATCGTACCGTGGAAGCTGGCCGAAATCTTCTTGATGGCTTTATTCTTATCCTCGGTTACACTTTCTATCACCACCTTTAGCAACCATTAAGGTGGAAGGACTCCCAATGTACAAAGACATTAATCGGGTTTTGATACTATCCGCGGTTTCTTTCTTCATCGGTACTCCCTGAAATGGACCGTATCTGTGGTGCCAACCTTCTGGACTTACTGGATGGCCGAACAGATACATCTATCCGGTAATTATCTGATCTATCTACTAGGGGGTGTGCTTTTACATACCGTCCTTTTAGGGCTTTTGGTTCGCCTGTTTAAGAGGCAGGTGTTGAGGGCCTGAAACCCATCTGCTCTTCGGCCCTATGTTTTAAGGCCTCATTCATAGCTACGAATCCAGCTTTGGTGGCTTCTCCGATTTGCCGCATAATCAGGCCAACTAAGAGCCCCCGAAAATGCTCTCCATGAATCAACCGGGTTTGCTGCTTACCAGTGGCTTCCAGTCGGAAATAATGCTCCCCATCGAATAAGCCCGGGATGCCAAGGCTGCCCAACCAACGCAATTCCTTACTGTGGTCGACCACAAGTAGTTTGGGACGAAACGTTTGGGGTTTCTGCCCCGGCAGGTGCATCTCATTCTTGATTCTTTCCCCCACGCTCAGAACACCACTTGATCGTTGGATGAAGGGATTCCATTTTGGATATTGCTCTAAATCGGTTAATACCTTCCAAACGGGTTGGATTGGAGCATCAATGGTGATTTCAGTTTCTAAGTGACGCATGTTTTATTCTTTTATTAATACAAAGGTATTGGCCCTTAGCCCGATAAACTTGACATTTTGCGACAGAGTCTTTATCCTTAACGTCAGATTGCCAAGAAAGACGAATACCATGAGTTTTAATGCCCGCTTTGTTGCAGATCTCATTCAATTTGGAGAATTAAAAGGGGTGCTTACACGACCTATTTATGAGCGAATAGGCTATACGCCAGAGGAACTTCAATCTCCTGATTTAAAGCTTTCTCGGGAAGTGTATAATCAAGTATGTCGAGCTTTAATCACCCAAACTCAAGACCCTGCTTTTGGCTTGCATGTGGGAAGTTACTGGACCTTGCCCGCGGCGGGTCTAGTGGCACAGATTATTCAGACAAGTCGAACGATTGGAGAGGGGATACAGTATCTCTGTACCTTTTCTAATTTAGGCTGCAGCTCCTTACCTTTTTCGTTAGAAAAAACCAAGGGAGAGGCTTATTTACGCGTGCAGCATAACGAAGCTTGGTACCGACAAGCTCCGGAGGTTTTTCGCCATACTCTGGAGGGTTTACTACTTTTCAATCTCCAAGGTTTACGCACCTTAACTCACGGCTGTATCCTTCCTATTCGACTTTCGCTACCTTATGCCCGTACGGACGTACCGCGTACCGTTTACGAAGGGTATTTTCAGTGTCCTGTTGCCTTTTCACAGGCCGGCATTGCCTTGCAATTACCATTGGAAGTTATTGATTTGCCGATCAAAACCGCCGATTATGACTTGCTACAGGTTTTGGTACGTCACGCCAAAGAGAAGAGTAGTCGCTTGGCGGGAGGGGATTATTTCCCGGATCGGGTTCAACAGGTCATCTATCAGCTCATGGGGCATGGTTTCCCAGCTCAGGAAGCGGTCGCAGAAACACTGCATATGTCTGCTCGCACGCTGCAGCGCCGGCTTCGAGAGGCAGGGACGAATTATAAAAAGATCGTTGAAAGGTTGAAAGAAGAATTGGCAAAAGACTACCTCTGTAACCCGGATTTAAGTATTCAAATGATTAGTGACTTGTTGAATTACGCGGAGCCGAGCGTCTTTTCTCGGAGTTTCAAGCGATGGACCAACCAATCTCCCAAAGCGTTCCGCCAGGCACTTGCCCAATAATTTTAGTGTTTTGGGAAAAAGAACCTGGTATTCTTACCTATAATGTATGCTGCTGAAAATTTTCATCATTTTTGGGAGTCTTCTTATTTACGTCTACTCCATTCAGGTGTTGATAATGTGGAAAAAATGGGCAGAAAGTAGCCCGATTTTTACGTATTTTTATCCTTCCGAAGGAAGCAATATTTTCTTTTTAATAAGTATCAAACAGTACACTGTAGGCACCCTTACCAATTGGTAAGAGGTTCAGTCCTATTGTTTACCTGTAAATAAAGTACGAATGCCAGAATTCGTTCACCTGCATTGCCATACTCAGTATTCGTTGCTTGACGGAGCGAGTGAGGTAGGAGCTATGATGCGTAAAGCCGCTGCCGATGGGCAGAAAGGGGTTGCCTTAACCGATCATGGGAACATGTTCGGGGCTTTCAAATTTGTAGCCGAAGCCGAGCGCAATGATCTAAAGCCCATCATCGGTTGTGAATTTTATCTGGTGAAAGATCGGCATCATAAAACCTTTTCCCGCGCCCGTGGAGAAAAAGATAATCGATACCACCAACTCTTACTAGCCAAAAACCAAACGGGCTACGAAAATCTTTCGAAGCTCTGCTCGCTTGGTTTTATCGAAGGACTATACTCTAAATTTCCCCGGATCGACAAAGAGCTTTTAGAAAAGTATTCGGAAGGGCTGATCGCCACCTCTTGTTGTATCGGTGCAGAAGTTCCTCAATTGATCATGCGAGGAAAACTCGAAGAAGCGGAGAAACAACTCAAATGGTGGATTGACTTATTTGGTGAAGACTATTACATCGAAATTCAGCGACACCGAGGTCTCGAGGACATTGACGGACTCGGTATCAGTCAAGAAGATATTAACCAGACCCTCATCGGCTGGGCAAAAAAATACAATCTGAAGGTAATCGCAACCAACGATTCTCACTATATCGACGAAGATGATTACCTCCCCCACGATATTCTGCTTTGCGTAAACACCGGCTCGCTGCTTGAGGAAACATCTCGGTTTAAGTTTCCTTCCAGTGATTTCTACTTCAAAACGCAAGCAGAAATGAATGAGCTGTTTGTCGATATCCCAGAGAGTATTGACAACACGATGGAGATCTTTGATAAGATCGACAAATTGACCTTGGCTCGAGATATTCTCCTGCCGGCTTTCCCATTACCCGAAGGCTTTGAAACCCAAGATGACTATCTCCGGCACATTACCTACGAAGGAGCTAAGCGCCGTTACGGGACGATCACTGCCAAGGTAAAAGAACGGTTGGACTTTGAGCTGTCAGTAATTGCCAATTCTGGATATCCTGGTTACTTCCTGATCGTGCAGGATTTCACGACGACCGCCCGGGAAATGGGCGTTTCAGTGGGACCTGGCCGGGGATCAGCCGCAGGATCGGCAGTGGCCTATTGCATCGGAATTACCAATGTGGATCCCATTAAATATGATCTGCTGTTTGAGCGTTTCCTCAACCCGGAACGTATTTCGATGCCCGATATCGACATTGACTTCGATGACGAAGGGCGCCAAAAGGTTATCGACTACGTTATCGAGAAATATGGCCAGAATCAGGTTGCTCAAATCGTAACCTACGGTACGATGGCTGCTAAATCCTCTTTGCGGGATGTAGGTCGGGTAATGAATGTCCCACTCTCAGAAGTCGATCGGGTTGCCAAAACCTTTCCGGCGCACCTTAAAGCTACCCTCAACAAGGTACTGAAGGATGATGGCATTGATCCGAAGTTGAAAGGTGCCCTGAATTCGGAGGAATTAGAAAAGGCCAATCAATTCCGTGCGCTAGCCGAAGCACCCGATGATATCGGTGAAATGATCCGTACGGCAAAGAAGCTGGAAGGTTCTATCCGGAATACCGGAATTCACGCCTGTGGAGTGGTCATTACTCCTGATGATATTACCAAGTTCGTACCGGTTAAAGTCGATAAGGATTCCAGCATGTTGGTCTCCCAGTTCGATAACTCCGTAGCTGAAGACGCTGGCCTTCTAAAAATGGACTTCCTAGGGCTGAAAACCTTGACCATTATCAAGGACGCCGTCCGGATGATCAAGGAAACCCATGGCGTTGATATTGATCCGGAAGAAATTCCTTTAGAGGATGTCAAAACCTACGAGTTATTCCAGCGGGGTGAAACGGTCGGGATCTTCCAATATGAGAGTACGGGGATGCAGAAATACATGAAGGAGCTGGTTCCGACGGCCTTCGAGGATCTGATCGCCATGAACGCCTTGTATCGCCCTGGGCCACTCGAATACATTCCCAACTTCGTGGCTCGCAAACACGGGCGCGAACCCATTACCTATGATCTTCCGGAAATGGAAGAATACCTGGCCAGTACCTACGGGATTACGGTATACCAGGAGCAAGTAATGTTACTTTCCCAGAGCTTGGCCAACTTCTCGAAAGGGCAAGCGGATATGCTACGGAAAGGGATGGGGAAAAAGAAGAAAAAGATTATTGATGCCTTGTATCCCAAATTTATTGAAGGGGGAACATCCAATGGGCATCCGAAAGAAGTATTAGATAAAGTTTGGAAGGACTGGGAAGCTTTCGCCTCCTATGCCTTTAATAAGTCACATTCTACCTGCTACGCCTTTGTTGCGTTTCAAACGGCTTTCTTGAAAGCGCATTACCCGGCCGAATTCATGGCTTCGGTATTAACGCACAACAAGAACGACATCAGTAAGCTTACTTTCTTTTTGAAAGAATGCAAACGAATGGGCCTCGAAGTCCTCGGACCCAATGTCAACGAGAGTGCCTCCGACTTCTCTGTAAATAAACAAGGCCAGATTCGCTTCGGACTATCGGCATTAAAGGGAGTAGGCGAGGGGCCCGTAGAAGAAATTTTACAAGAACGGGTTTCCAGTGGGCATTTTCAGACCATCTTTGATAT
>JBCDIO010000369.1:0-4846 GCA_038748815.1 Bacteroidota bacterium | reverse complement strand
TTTGTCTTTATCCGAGAGAAAACAAGGAAGAAGGTTCACGTTCCGGTCCACCCCATTGTTCAGAATATCTTAGATAAACGAGACGGAATGCCACCGAAAACGATCTCCAACCAAAAACTAAACCAAAACCTGAAAGAACTTTGTCAAGTCGCTGGCTTTGACGAGCCGGTCAACTGGTTCGAGTATCGAGGGAATCAGCGCATCGTTAAACCGCGTCCTTTTTACGAGCTGGTTCAATCACACACCCCCCGCAGGTCATTTGCTACTAATGCCTATCTATCCGGTATGCCAATCAAGATGATTTCCGAAATGTTAGGCCATTCTAAGGTGACCCAAACAGAGTCCTACATCAAAGCAACCGGAGTACAAACAGCCATTGTAGCTTCACAAACACCATTCTTTAAAGGTGATGGCCTAATGCGGAGGGTTTAGCCATTTCTCCACTGGGTGTTTTTCAAGGTAATCACGAATTACGTTTTTCTGCCAACCTCTAACGGTCTTGAAACGACTTGCGGGGGGTAAATCGCCGTGGTTTACCCAATTAACTACGGTACGTACATGTACGTTGAAATACTCCTTCGCAAGCAGATTCACTGTAATAAAGTCCGGGTACTTCGCCCAAACGTTTTCCTCCTTATACAGTTCACAGAACTTATTTTCTACGGCCTCATGGATCGCGGGGATCAGTTCAGCGAGTAAATCATTGGTATTAATCAGGGTTACCCCGTTGAATTTTTGTTCTTGCGTCATGGCGTGTGTTATTAAGGTTTTGGATTAAACGGGATTAAGCAATTTTATTCGGTTCGTACCGGTCCGCTTCTTCATTGTTGACTTCCCAGTAAAACACTTCCCAATACCCAAATAAGGAGTAGCCCATGTTGCGGTACAACTTGCGGTATACTTCCGAGTTTTTACCGTGGCCTAAGCTGATTAAAAGAAGAAACAAGTCATTTAAGTCCATTCCTTTTAAAATGTCATTTATCATCGGTATTTCTTCCCAACGATAGACCCCGTGGTCATCTTGAATAATCTTGTGGTCGTGGTGGGTTTCTTTGTCTAGGATTTCCCGGTATGTTTCTTCGGTAAGATCCTCGCGGTTGATGTAGTTTTGCATGGCTACTCCTTTTCTAATTTGAAAATATTGATTAATTCCCTCGCGGGGCCGCTAAAACGGCAAATCTTCATCCTCATTGGTGGCGGTGGAAGTGGTGGCCGGTTGTGCTTGGGTTGCCGAGGTCGATACTTCTTCCTTCTTCTCCCGAGGTCCGAAGTTCTCCAAGAACAAACCTTTTACCACCCAGGAACGTCGTTTTCTCCCTTCCTTATCTTCCCAATCGCGGGAACGATGCTTCCCTTCAATAAATACTTGATCGCCCCGGGAAACTTGCTTGGCACGGTTGACCATTCGTCCCCATACTTCGATGTCATACCATTGAGTGTCATCCACCCAATCACCGGCCTTGTTTTTATAACCTTCATTGACAGCCACCGAGAATGTGACTTTTTCGTTTTCGCCCACTTGGAATACTTCGGCATCTTTGCCAGCGAATCCAATAAATTGAATCTTATTCATATCGCGTTTTTGAGATTTATAAATTTTTGCTTTTGATTTCCCCGAGAACCAGGGTGTGGTATTGTTCTCCAGCCTCGGCACCCCAATCGGTTCGACCAGCACCAATTTTCATATACTTACACTCTACAAGCATTTGCCGACGGTTCTTGGCATAGCCATTGGAAAACATTATATCTACATCAGAGGGGTGATACCGTCGGCCTCGAATAGTGATATACGCATCAAACACTCGATTCCAAAAAGGCTTGACCTCTCGATATTCCTCCTTTTTCTCTCCCGCGGCAACCATATCAAACCACTTTCGCTTTAGGTTTAAGTGAAGGACAGGACGGACCTTTACTGGCGTGTTGCGCTGGTATTTTTCTTCTAATAAGTCGTATCTACGTTGCATGGGCTTACTGTTTAGCTTCAAAAATTAATACTTCCTCTAGGGTGTTCCCTAGTTCGTCCGTGTAGATCACTGCCTCCCCGGTTTCGTACTGGCGAATCTCGCAGGTGCAGCCGACCTCGAACATCTTACCCGCACTCCAGATCGTGCAAGTACCTTCAATGATAGTGGCTTCGTAAGCTCCAACTCCAGGGTTCGTAAATCCAGTTGCCAAAAAACCTATTATGATTAAGTAAATCACGTAGATAATTTTCTGCTTCCGAGTGTCATCTTTGAAGTTCGGCGTAAGTCCGATTGGAAATTGATTTTCTTTTTGCATGGCTTGTGATTGTGTGTTATTATTATTTACTTACTTGCTTCATAAAGGCTAACCATTTTGTCTTTCCGTGCTTACCACTTGGATGACCAAATAGAGGCTCTATGCCTATTACTTCTAGTATTTTATTGGTAGTTATTTGCGATTCACTCCACTTGAATATGAGAGTGCCAAATGGCTCTAAAACCCTCATGCATTCATCAAATCCCGCCTTTATATCTGTCTCCCAAGTGGGTGGTAAAACACCGTACTTTTTAGCCATCCAGGTATTACGCCCTAGCTTGTGCAAATGAGGAGGATCAAAAACCACCATTTTAAAAGAGTTGTCGCTAAACGGCATATCCCGAAAATCTGCAATTAAATCAGGCTTGATTGAAAGGCTTCGCCCATCGCATAAGTCCATTTCTTCCTCCCTTATATCTGCAAACAATACGTTTGGATTGTTTTTGTCAAACCAAAACATCTTGCTCCCGCAGCAACAATCGAGTATTACTTTTTCATGATCCATAGCTTGTGTGTTATTTGAAATCCAAAAATGAAGTTGGCTTTGCTGCTTTAAAATATTCTATCGTTTCTTCAATATCTATATCCTTTTTCCGGGAAGACATATCATCCATAGATCCACATTCTTCGCATAATTGACTTCCTCTCTTAAATTCCTTTTTATACTCAGCTTTAAAGTATCTAAGAGCATCTGTTTTATTCCGACCTGGCACATACTCCGTTACATCACTTCCGCAATTGTCGCAGATTATCTTGTACTCCTTATGCTCTATAATTGCCATCTTTTTACTTTTAAAAGGTTCTAAAATGGTACGTCTTGGTCGTCGTTGAACTTTGTTGTTCGGGTGATAATATTTGGCGGGGGATTATTGTATTCAGGGGAGTCGTCAAGCCCGGCGAAGTCGTCGTTGTCTTCAACTAACCGCTGCAATTTGTGATCCCATTTCAAATATGGCTGTCTGCCTATAATCTCCGCATCATCTCGATTCTTGGCGATGATAGGCTCCATCACCCCTTTGAGCGAATTACCTTCTTCATCCTCCAGTATTTCGTAGTATTCAGGCCGATAAGGGAAGATGATCATATCTGCATCTTGTTCCACACTTCCCGAGTCTCTTAGGTCTGACATCTGCGGCCGTTTGCTGCCTCCCCGGTTCTCTACGGCTCTTGATAACTGGCTAAGAGCGATATTCACACAGTTTACTTGCTTGCTTGCTGCTATCTTTTTCAACTCCCGAGAAATAACCGTTAGCTGATCATTGCGGCTAGATCGCTCCATGTCTTTGACGCTCATTAGCCCTATATAATCATACATCGTCATCCGAATATCAGTAGATCTATTCCACTTGCGGAGTTTGTCTGTGATCTGGTAGATGTCATATAAGCTATCTTCAATAAACAGATTCCAGGTGTCAACCGTAGCCATTGCGGCTTGCAACTTCAAAAACTCGTCAGTCGTTAGGACTTCTTTTCTCATTCTCTTGTATGGAATGCCGCTAACCATAGAAAGTAGCTTTTGCCTGATTTGCTCGGTACTCATTTCTAGGGTAAAGATTGCAACACCCCACCCCTCCTTCACTCCTTGCTCACAAGCCGCTTTGACTATTTGAAGGGCAAAGGTTGTTTTACCCATTGCGGGACGACCACCGATAACCACTTGGTCCGTCAATTGCCAACACCCCGTCAGTTCATCCCACTTGGACCAATCAGTTTTAATGCCGGATGTTGCATGTGGGTTATTCATCCTGGCCCTAATTTTGTCCAGAATGATTTGGTGTTCCGCTTCACTGTCTGGCTTCTTCTCGGTGAACTCGTTCGTCAATACCTCCAGTGCTAGTTCCGTTTCGCTGTCTACCATTCCCACATCATCACCTTCCCGAAGTCGGATACTTGCGTCGCTGTAAATGGCTGACTTTTCCCGCCGGAGGTAGCTTTCAGCGATCAACATTCCAAAGGATATTGCTTCGCGGGGTTCAGAGTATTCAAGTAAATCGTAGGCCATTCCTTGAGGGAATCCCATCTTTGCCAGTTCAGTATCTATGATTAGCGGAGTAATCTGCTCCCCTTCAATCCATTTAGCCCAAAGAACTTCCGCAGCGGCTTTTGCCTCTCCGTTGAGAAACATTTTAGGCTTTACCGTCTGATCCAACCGGTCCACTTGGTGGGGGTGCGCAATGAGTGTACCTACCACCGTCTTTTCGTGGACCTCTAGGTCTAACTTATTTACCGAAATACTTGCGGTAGGTTTCATTGATTTCTTGAGTTATGCCCCATTTCTCGAATACGCTCCGGAATTGTCGCAATGTTGTTTTTACGGTTTCTTTGGAGTTATGCTGCATGAATAAATCAGGCCACCCAGCCCTCAAAAGCTCTTTCCCTTGCTGCTTGTCTCGCTTGTCGAAGTCTTTCATTAGCTTTAGCCAAACGACTTTTGGGTCTTTGACTTCCCGACTTGCTTTTATCTTCTTGGCCTTGTTTTTCCAGTTTCGATCCATAACCTAATTTTTTTGCATGTGCATCAATCCTTGCCCATTCTTCGGCAGTTGGCGGCGGCGGTGGTGGCGGT
>JBCDIO010000368.1:0-4877 GCA_038748815.1 Bacteroidota bacterium | reverse complement strand
GCTCCTACGGTTTACATCCACTTTTTCCGGAAGCCAAGCGCGTACTCCTCACCGCCTATTCGGATAAAGACGTAGCCATTCGAGCGATCAACGACGTTCAGTTGGACTATTACCTTATGAAACCCTGGGATCCACCGGAAGAAAAGATGTATCCAGTTTTGGAGGATCTCCTGGACGATTGGCAGGTAAACTTTAAGCCAGCCTTCCGAGGCATCCGACTGGTGGGATACCAGTACTCACCCAAGTCGCACGAGATCAAAGATTTTCTGGCCGGAAACTTGATCCCGTACGAATGGGTAGATATGGATACAACACCAGCCAAAGCCCAGGAATTCCTGGATTTACACGAAGTGGAAGCAGCCGAATTACCCTTAGTCATCTTCGAAGATGGGACCAGTTTGAAAAATCCTTCCATCCAGGAAGTCGCGAGTGGAATCGGGCTTCAGCCTAGTGCTCAATACGACTTGTACGATGTGGTCATTATCGGAGCGGGCCCCGCTGGACTCGCCGCTGCCGTATACGGTGGGTCGGAAGGCTTGAAGACGCTCCTCATTGAACGAAGAGCTCCCGGTGGGCAAGCTGGTACTAGTTCTCGCATTGAAAACTACCTCGGTTTCCCGAAAGGCTTAAGCGGGGCGGAACTTTCGCGGCGGGCGATGGCTCAGGCCGAACGGTTTGGCATTGAGTTCCTTTCCCCTCAAGAGGTAGTAGGCATTGAAGTAGAGGGAAACTATAAGAAAATCCGCTTAGGAGATGGAAACTGCATCAATTCTAGAGCAGTGGTTATAACAACTGGTGTAGACTACCGGAAACTTCCGGCAAACGGGGTCGATCAATTTACGGGTGCTGGTATTTATTACGGTGCTGCTATGACTGAAGCCAATGCTTGCCGCAACCAAATTGTCTACGTTGTGGGAGGCGGCAACAGTGCCGGACAAGGAGCAGTATACCTATCTAAGTTTGCGAAAGAAGTACACATTCTGATCCGTAAAGAAGACCTTACTTCCAGTATGTCTTCGTACCTGATCGATCAAATCGACGGTATCGAAAATATTCACGTACATGGCCGACGGCAAATATTAGAAGCCCGAGGGGAGGGTAAACTCGAACAGCTTTGTATCCAGGATATGCAATCGGAGGATCACCTCGAACAAGAAGCAAATGCGCTGTTCATATTCATTGGAGCCCGTCCTTACACCGATTGGGTACCCAATGATTTATACCGCAACAAGCGTGGTTTCATTCTGACAGGACGGGACTTGAATCAAGCCGAAGACTTTTCAAAAACCTGGAAATTGGACCGAGAACCCTATTTATTAGAAACGGGCCGACCCGGGGTATTTGCTGCAGGTGATGTACGCGCGGGGGCTATGAACCGAGTCGCTTCGGCCGTTGGAGAAGGGGCTATGGCAATCAAATTTGTACACGAATTTTTAGCAGAAACCTAGTACTTTGTAAACTAAGTACTAGCATAAGTCTGGAGAAAAATCACCAGATACCTACACAGAAAGTATTATCCTCAAACTCATATACAGAACAGAACGAAGTTATGATCAACTACAAGACAAATGGGAATTGGTTTGGCGACATTTCCCACCTGGCCCAAAGCTGGACGATGGTACGGATCACCCGGTCCGTCATTGGGGTTGGATTTTACGCCTTAGTTGTTTGCATGGCTATCCGCGGACTTCCTTTCGGAGAAAGCCTGCACTTAGGCAATACGATCACTATATTCTCCCTACTGGGGGTGATTCTCAGTATTTTTTTGGTGTTCCGAACCAACACCGCCTATGATCGTTGGTGGGAAGGGCGCAAACAGTGGGGTGCTTTGGTGAACCACACGCGCAATTTCGCCATCTATGTACATACCATGTTTCCAAAGGAAGACGGGGAAGTACGCCGGTTCTTTGGTAAGCATATCGCAAATTTCTGTTTGGCACTGGTTGAACACCTGCGGTCCGGCACTAAGTTGGAGAAACTCATCTACCTGACCGAGGAAGACATTGCTGAATACGAAACCAAAGGACATATTCCAAATCACATTGCTTTACAACTATTTGATCGATTAGCAGCTGCGCACCGAAATGGAGAGATCAACGAAGGGGATTATATCAATATCAAGGCTCAGCATCAGGCTCTCTTGGATATTCTTGGAGCCTGTGAACGTATCAAAAAGACACCCATTCCATTCTCGTACAATGTGTATCTGAAAATTTTTATTACGTCGTATGCAGCCTTATTGCCCTTGGCACTGGTAGAGATGTTTGGCTTTGCCACCGTCCCCATTGTAATGTTTGTCTTTTTTGCTTTACTGGGAGTGGAAATGCTCGGCGAGGAGATTGAAGATCCCTTTGGACTGGATTGTAATGACCTCCCAACGGGAGACATTGCACACACCATCAAGGGTAATATTTTTGAAATTTTGGAAGACAAATCGAGCCGCAACAACCAGCGAAAAGTAGAAATGTACCAAAAGGTCTTCTAGCTTACGCGCACATGTTGTGGACCATTTTTTAGTTCGGTGCCCCCCTACGGCATTTGGTCTTCTAAATGCCATTGGAGGGGTTATTAGGTGTTTTTTAACAAAATTTTAACATTTTTAAAAAACAGAAGGCTAACAAAGGCGGTTTGGGTATTAAAATAAGGCCGAAACATAATTTGGAAGACCCCCCAAAACCATAGAATAAGCTTCCATTGTGGAAAACTTCTGGTCATATAGACTTGACTGTTAATATTTGACCATCTAATTTTGAGCATTCATTGAACATAGTTGAACATATATCCAAAAACAAATCCCTCCATCTATTAGTATCCCTTTTTTACCACACACGCCTTTAAGAAGGCACGTTTATTATTTGACAAAAACCGATGAACAAGAGCACCAGGTACTTGGTGACTAAATCGGTCTTGCATTGATTTAGTTATTGTTTATTGGAGGGATCAGAGCCTGGAGCTCGAAAAACATTTTTTACCATGAAAATCCCATGGACGATCAGCATGCTGTTGCTGGCATTAAATTTTATTGCCATCAATAGTAATGCAAACACCTATTCCAAAAACTGTTCGTACACATCTGAAGCCTTTGACAAAACCGCTGTTCAAGCGCGTGTCAATCGTTTAAAGTCACCTGTTACTCCCAAGTACAACGAAACAGTAGAAGCGTACATTCGTCGCTACGTGACCAATGGCTACAAAGACTCCGAAGCCATGTTAGGCCGTTCCGAGGTGTACTTTCCAATCTTCGAACATTACCTAAGCATTTACGGATTACCACAACAACTGAAGTATCTACCTATTGTAGAGTCTAATCTTCGTCCGCATGCGGTATCGCCTGCCGGTGCAGCCGGTCTATGGCAGTTCATGTACCGGACCGGATTAGAACTAGGCCTACACATGGACGATGTTGTTGATGAGCGTCGAGATCCTTACCGGTCTACCGAAGCAGCTGCACGCTACCTTTCTAAGCTTTACCGCCGATTCGGTAATTGGGAACTGGCCTTAGCCGCTTACAATTGTGGCCCTGGAAACGTCCGGAAAGCGATGAAAGAGATTGGTTCTAGCGACTACTGGGAGATTCAGCACTTGCTGCCTCGGGAAACGCAGATGTACATTCCGCGTTTCATCGCAGCGAGCTACATTGCAGAAAATTATTATTTCCACAAGTTACAGCCAAAGACGCCGGAGTATAATATGCAGTTTACGAAGGCCATCAAGGTATACAGCAAAACTTCCTTCCAGCAGGTAGCTACCGCCGCTTGTATTCCCACTTCGGTTATTCGGAAGCTAAATCCTGGATATGTACAAGGAGTGATTCCTGCTAATCCTGCCGGAAACTACTTGATCTTACCAGAAATGGCGATGATGGCATTCCGGGATTACCTGCGTTGGTCTGGTGATGTGAGCATCGTTACCGATGTGAACCAATTGGAGCAATCGGCCAAGCAATCACCTTCAGAAGGTTTAGTTGGAACAACGATTTTAGTAGAGAGAGGTCAAAGTTTCCAGCAGATCGCAAAAATGTATGGTGTTCAAGTAGAGGATATACTCGCTTGGAATAAATTGGAGACCAAGTATCCATACTACCGTCAAGAATTATTATTGTTCTTGCCAAAAGAATGGGTTCTCCAATACAGCAAAAGAGCATAGTTTAAAGACACATAGCATAGTCCGTGGAGGTGCTAATCTGGTAAAGCCAGTTAGCACCTCCACCTTTTAGGGGCAAGCAACGTGAATATGGGACTCCCGACAGCTTGCCACTTGTACTTCGTCTTTGACCTTCAAACCACTGCCTTTGGCTTTGTACTCGTACTTACCGGCGTAAATATCTAAGCAGATGGTTGAGCTACCTAGCACTTGGGTTTCGGTTTTCCCAATATTTACTTTGACTTCCTTGCGCCCATCGTTGTGAAAACAAACCGTTCCGACCCGATCTTCTTTACAGGGAGGTTGCCACAGATTATTAAATCCATTCTTCTGATAAGAACATGAACTGATCAGGGCTGCCCCGGAAATAATCAGGGCAGTCCGTGCAATTTGCAAAAGCTGCATACAGACTAATTTTTATTGATGATAATATTCTCACCAATAGGATGCATGTAGTACGGTAAGACCCCTATTTAGAGATTTAACCAATAGGTAAGTTTGGCCACCAAGGCTCGGTTTTTACTGTCGCCGGTACTCCCAAAATAATTCTCTGTATACACCAGAAAGAAATCAGAAACCGGCTGAAAACGCCATTGTAAGCGAGCATTAATATTGATGTTATCAATCTGATTGTTATACTGAAAAAAAGCGGTTAGGAATAGCTGCTTGGTAAAGGTTAGGTCTAGGCGGGGACCAATCAAAAAAAGACCCGTCGTTAGAAAAGGCTCTGGAAG
>JBCDIO010000367.1:0-4878 GCA_038748815.1 Bacteroidota bacterium | reverse complement strand
GTTATTGGCTACCTCTGCCAGATTAAAGACCTATTCTTAGCACAAATAGTGGAGGGGGAAGAGCGGTCTTTGTATCTTATCAAACTTCTTTTTTCCATTCTTAAAATGCACCCGGTTCTAGTTACTGAACGCAAATTAATCCAAATGCTATGAAGGTCAAGATCCTTAGTGTCCCCGTACTCGATCAACAAAAAGCTCTCGATTTTTATACGGGTATTTTAGGCTTTGTCACCAAGGTCGATATGCCACTTGGTGGCGGGAATCGCTGGCTTACTTTAGTCTCCAAAGATGATCTGGATGGTCCCCAGGTTCTATTGGAACCAGCACCACTACATTTTGCGCCGTCCAAAGTATATCAAGACGAGTTGCATAAAGCCGGAATCCCCTGGACGCAGTTTTATGTAGATAATGTCCAGGCAGAATTCGCGCGCTTGCAGGAACAAGGCGTCGCTTTTAAAATGGAGCCTACCGTGATGGGTAATGTGGAAGTGGCCATCTTTGATGATACCTGTGGAAACTACATCCAGTTGGTGGAAGAGAAATAGCTTTAGAACTCCTTTGGGAAACCAAAATTCTTTTTTGGTGGTTACTGGATTTATCATCCAATAATGGATGGCAAATAAAGGACACATTCATGCAAGAAGAATACACCGTTGGCGACCTCATCTACGATGCAAATATCTACGATGGGATGAACACTGATCTGGCAGACTTACCCTTTTACCTGAAGTGGCTACCCAAGAGCCAAGAAGCTAAAATACTGGAACTCTGTTGCGGAACGGGCCGCCTTACTATTCCTATTGCACAAGCTGGCTACGATATCTTGGGAGTGGACATTACCCCCAGCATGCTGGAAAAAGCCCGGAAAAAAGCTACTGCCGCTAAAGTGGATATCGAGTTTATCGAGGCTGATATCCTAGAACTCGACCTCCCAGAAAAATACGATTGTATCTTTATCCCCTTTAATTCCATCCACCACTTATACCAGACCAATGGTTTGCTAAAGGCTTTTCAATTGGTGAAAAAGCACTTGAAACCAGGAGGGCAATTTCTTTTTGATTGTTTTAATCCTGATATCCGGTACATTGTAGAAGCAGAGCAAAAGCAGATGACCATTGCGGAGTATACTACCAGCGACGGTCGTGCCGTGCTGATCAAACAAAGGATGCGCTACGAAAGTGCGGCTCAGATCAACCGGATCGAATGGCACCACTTTATCAACGGTGAATTTGATTCTGTTCAAAAGCTGGACATGCGTATGTATTATCCCCAAGAACTCAACACCTGTTTAGCCTTTAGCGGATTCGATATTATCCACAAGTTCGGTACCTTCGAAGAAGCACCTTTTAGCGACCAATCGGATAAGCAGATCTTTGTTTGTCGGTAGTAACTTGATTTTCCATTTTAGAATAATAGGTTAAAGCACTATTGCCCCCCTGCTTGGTAAGTTAGAAAAGTTTGGAATTAATAACTCTTGGATGGAAAAGGCTGAAGCCTTTGTTTGGCAGGAGATCGAACGTATTCGGGAGAAGCACGTATTCTGCCACTTATGTGTGCCGCGACGGTTGGAATTCTTACAACACACCCGCAGCAAGGAAAAAGCAAGGAAAGCCCTAGCCGAATTAAAAGGCTGGATCTTAACGGATGGGGTGCTCTGTCTGGATCGATCCGACGAGGGCTGGGGGCTCTACGAAAAACCACACAGTCTATGCTATGCACCTTCGCCAAATAGCATTTTGCATTCGATCTTTCCAGCCAATATGATTGAATCGGACTTAAACGAATTGGTTAACCGCCAACAGCCCGATGGGCGCTGGGACACCTGGTATGGTCTGAGTGAGGGAATGAAGCTGGAATGGGCGGGTATTCAAACGCTATGGGCCTTAAAAACACTGAAAAATTATGGTAGAATAGAGGAGTAACTTCCTTAATCAACTAAAACCCTCGAGGGAAGGTATTTTATAAACGCTATTCTCAATTTGCGACAAATTGATCCTGAACTGTTCAGTAGGGGGGCTGTTTTTTGAGTACACCCAATAATATTCAAATGAAACAGATTTTACTCCTTTTATGCTTCTTCGCTGGACTTCATTCTATACTTGCTCAGGAAGGGATCGTTGTGGATGGTGATTTACCAGAAGCGGAGTTTCACGTAGCCATTAACCCCATTGATACGAATCATATTATTGTGGCTACCATGCACGGGCGGGAAGTTCTGGAGGGCAATAATCTTCGGGTACATTATACCTTCGATCAGGGCTTGACTTGGGAAACCAGTACTTTCCAAGGCGAACACCCCTATTTTAATGATGGTGGTGACCCGGTGGTAAGCTTTGATGCCGCTGGTAATGCGTATCTCGTACAGATTAGCTTTGGAAGTGATATCAATACCATTATCTCAAAATCTACGGACGGGGGCGCCACTTGGGTGCTGGGCGGAGAAGTAGATATTAGTGCTACGGATAAACCCTGGCTGGCGGTCGATCGGTTTGAGGATTCTCCTTACCAGAATAATATTTATGTGCCGGTGGTTGATAATTTGCAGGGGCCTACCTTATGTACCTTCGATGCCGATTTAAATCAAACGAATAAAGTGTTAGCAGGTTCTTTTTTGGAGCACCTACCGGGTATTACTGTTCGTAAAGACGGAGAAGTGTTTATGAGCATGGTTGGTTCTAATGACCCACAGGAGGTATTTATTGCACAGTATACAGGGGGAGGAGTAGAACTGGTTCATAAAACGGTTGTCACGACGTTCCCAAATTTTCTCTTGGGTGCTCCGGCGGTCTCGAATCGTTTTCAACCAACTGTGAGTGTAGCTGTCGATAATTCTGGTGGTCCCTACGATGGACGTTTATACTTGACATTTACCGCGACAGAGTCAATAAGTCCTCCCATCTTCGACGTTTTTCTCACCTATTCAGACGACGGTGGCTTATCCTGGACCGAGCCCACTCCCGTACATCCGGATACCCCAATGGGTACCCAGCAGTTCTACTCCAGTATTTTTGTCAACGACCAGGGGGTAGTACTATTAGATTGGTACGATCGCAGAAATTACCCGACGACGGATTTGAACACCGATTTCTATTTGGGAATCTCAAAAGATGGTGGACAAAATTTCACGAACGTTCAACTGAATTCGATTTCCATGGATTTCCTGTATACCCTTGCTTCCGGGAATGGATTTGGGATTGGAGAGTACCACCAGATGGTGGCTACGGATCATACGGCCATTGCCTTCTGGGCAGACGGGCGTACAAATGACGAAGATCTGAACATCTATATGGCTAAGGTGAACTTAGATAGTCCGATATCCTCCATTCAAGAGCTGGGACCAATTTATACGGGAATAAGTATTTCCAGTCCATACCCCACACCGGCGCGGGAAGAAATTTATGTTGATTTGCAAATCGATAAAACCGCTCGGATGCAGGTATTACTTCTGGATGTACAAGGCCGAATCTTGAATACCACCAACTGGCGTCATTATGCTCCTGGAAATTACACGGAGTACTTGACTTTACCTCTTAGTGCGGGGACTTACATTGTGCAAGTCCAATTGCAAAAGGGGTTTTTCAAATCCTTTACAGTAACGAAGTAATAAAGAAAGAAGAGGTCTGATCTTTCATGAAAACGACTTCAGCAGAAGGCGTTTTCATTGAACCAACATTTTCTAGGGGCATCTTTTAGAGCAAAATCCGAAGCATTTCGTTTTGGGGTAATGATTACAAAAATGGCATGGGCTGAAGAGAGAAGTACCAAGCGGAACTTACCGACATTCTTCAATAAAACAAGGCGTTAAAGAGCACTATGGCTGGCCAACTACAGGTTGAATAGTTTTCTACTTATCTTTTTTATATGAACCAAACAAGAACCTACCGCGATCAAGGTGCCATTGGAGCATTACTGGACGAATACGAACGGGCCCTGGAGGAATTAGTAACTCTTCTAAAAGAGTTGTCGACCGACCAATTGGTCAGAATAGTGGATACCCAAACTCAAGACGAAGACTGCCGTTCGATTCAAACCATTCTGACCCATGTAGTCCAAAGTGGCTATACCTACGTGGTCGAAATCCGCAAGTGGCTGGGCGAAACATGCGCTTACCGGGATAAGGTTGTTCTTGCTACCGCAGAAGAATACATAGCAGCTTTACGGACGATGTTCCTCTTCAATGAACAGCTCTTTCTGGACTATCCGCAAATTAGCTTGGAAACTTACGCAGCCGAGCAGAAGATCAAAGTCCGCTGGGGGCAACTTTACGATGTCGAGCAGTTATTCGAACACGCAATCGTACATATTCTACGTCACCGTCGCCAAATTGAGCGATTTCTTATTCGCTTGGAAGGACCGAATTAGCCTTCCTATTTTCCGCTCAACAAGTCATTGATTTTACTCCGGTACGTTTGACCGATGGGAATGGTATGATCCGCGATCAGGATTTGATTCCCCTGAATGGATGCTATTTTAGCTTTGGCCACCAGGAAGGATTTGTGGACCCGCATGAAATCGGATCCGGGGAGTAGTTGCTCAAATTCGGAGATCTTTTTGTGGGTCAGAATCATACGGTCCCTTAAATAGACCTTGGTGTAATTTCCATAAGCCTCTACGTAGAGGATCTCACTGGCTTTAACTTGGTGGTGGGTTTTGTCTCCCTTGAGAAAAAAGCTGGATTCTGAGGAAGGAGGAAGCGGTGCGACTGGTGCAGAACTCGGTGTTTTGTCGGGGCTTTGTGCCTTTTGTACCGCTTGCAGAAATCGAGCTAGGGAGAAGGGCTTGAGCAGATAGTCCACCACATTCAGTTCGTACCCTTCCAAAGCGTATTCCTGATAAGCGGTAGTCACGATGATCTGGGGAGGATGGCGGAGGGTTTTG
>JBCDIO010000366.1:0-4879 GCA_038748815.1 Bacteroidota bacterium | reverse complement strand
TCAAAATACAAGATCCAGTTTTCCGCATAGGCTTGCTCTAAAAGCTCCGTTTTCTCGTTCAAGGTCACTAGCGGACGGAGGTCATAGGACATGATGTAAGGGAGACCAATATGAGAAACGGAAGGAAGGAGGTCGGCACAATAGACGATCTTTTGCTCACCCACCAGAATGTGTAAAAGCATCATTGCTTCGGTATGACCGTACACGTATTGAATATCAATGCCGGGAATCCAGGGTAGTAGATTTTTCTGAACCTCTAATAGTTGAAGCTTACCTTGCTCTTTCAGAGGGACAAAGTTTTCCTGCAAGAACGAGGCTTTCTCCCTTGCATTGGGGTCCATAGCCCATTGCCAATGGCGGTCATTGGACCAATAGGTGGCATTTGGAAACGTCGGTTGTAGTTTGCCTTCCGGAGTACGTAGCACGGCACCACCCACGTGATCAAAATGTAGATGAGTGAGAAATACATCGGTGATCTCCTCCGGATGAATGGCTTGTGCCGCAATGGAGCTCAAAAGGGTTTCGTCCCCGTGGGGCTCAAAATGTCTGCGAAATTTTTCGTCCTGTTTATCTCCCAACCCAGTATCTACCAGAATCTTTCGATCATCAGTCTCGATCAATAAACAACGCATGGACCAGGTACATAAGTTGTTTTCATCGGGTGGATTGAGCCGGCTCCATAAACTCTTGGGTACGATGCCAAACATCGCCCCTCCATCTAGTTTGAAATAGCCGGTTTGGATGGTCGAAATACGCATATTGATCAATTTGCGCACTAAGATACAATTCCGACCAGGCTATGAGCCTTTGTAGGATTAATTAAAACCAATTTTGTTCTTGGTTCCGCTGGTTTCTTTTTTCAATGCCATCATCCGGATAGCCGTCACCGCTGCTTCTACTCCTTTATTACCGTGTTGTCCGCCGGCTCGATCAAGGGCTTGCTGATGATTATTTGGTGTCAATAGACCAAATACAAAAGGCATGCCGGCTGTCACACTCATGGATTGTAGTGCGGAGGCAACCGATTGATTAATGTATTCGTTGTGGGTAGTCTCCCCTTTGATTACGCAACCCAAACAGATCACCCCATCTAATTTTTCTTTCTTTGCTAGCATTCTGGCACCCAGAGGAAGTTCAAAAGAACCGGGTACCTGCAAGGTATGAATATCGTCTTCTTTGACACCGTGTTTGAGCAGTGTTTCTAGTGCACCTTCGTAGAGAGCATGGGTAATATCGCGATTCCATTCGGAGACCACGATACCTACTTGCATACCTTCGGCTGATGGGATATTTTCTTCGTTATACTCGGATAGATTCTTCAGTGAGGAAGCCATAAATAGTTTTTTTGGATAAATGTTGATGCGTCCTTTGTACTTGTAAACAGATAAAGCCAATATTCGTTTGAAAGATCCTTATGCACTAGATCACTCCATTGGGTATAAAGAGGAGGTATATGAAAACGACAAAAGGCTACTCCGAACAATCAGAGCAGCCTCTTGCTTCATATATTAATCTTGGACTAACCGTTTAGACGTACCAAGAACTTCTTAGCATCCCGGGTTTGAGAAGCACTAGGGTAATCAGAAACGATAGATTCATACATCTTGATCGCTTCGTTCGTATCGCCCAGTTTCTCGCAAAGCATACCGTAGCGCAACATATAGACTGGAGTTACGGCTTCGTTTTCTCCAGCGTTGATCGCTTTTTTGTAGTACGATTTGGCCTGGTCGTAGTTTTCCAATTCCGAATAGCAATCGCCAATAGCACCATTCTTCATGATCGGCATTACTTCACCGCTTGCTTTTACGTCCTTTAGATAGGAGATAGCGGCTTCGTACTGTCCGAGGTTTAGGTAGCTAATACCGGCGTAATAGTTAGCGGCACTGCCAGTAGGTACACCTCCATACTCTTCGGTAAGAACCTGAAGGCCATCATATCCGCCCGCCTGATTCGTCAGTGCTAAGGCGAATGAATCTTGGAAGAATTGATTTTCCGCTTTCCACATGGCAGCTACGGCTGCTTTCTCTTTGGGTGCAACCACAAAGTTTTGGTAAGCTAGGAAACCTCCAATAAGTACAACGACCCCCGCTAAAATTCCGAAGATCAAATTCTGGTTGGTATCTAAAAAGTCCTGGGCGTTGTTTCTTGCCTCAACCAAGTCGACTAAGGTTTCTTCCGCCTGCTTTTTTGATTTTTTTCTCTTTGCCATAAATCAAAAAACGTTCAATGTTTCTACAAATTCCCAGGAAAAACCTCATGATGAGATTCATCCGTTGGTCAAAAAAACCTCGCAAAAATAATGGAATCTTTTAATTCTTGGGTTCTTCCAACAAATATTTTCCCGCTTATGCAAAAACGGGTTGAGCATTGCTCAACCCGTTTTGTATTGGAATCCTAAAAATGACCCCTATTCCTTAGGTTAGGAAAGGATAGTCTTCTTGGATGTAGTTATCCTCGTATAGGTCAGAAGGATCTGGATAATCAGACTCTTCTGCAAATTTTACAGCGGCATCGATTTCTGCTTTGATCTTATCTTTGATCTCTTTAATCGCAGCTGGATCAGTGCCATTCTCTTCCAGTTTCCGCTCCATCATTTTGATGGGATCCTGATCTTTATACTCCTGAACCTCCTCTTTGGTCCGGTATTTCGCTGGATCCGAAACGGAGTGTCCTTTGTACCGATAGGTGCGAATTTCTAAGAAGTAGGGCCCTTTGCCAGAGCGGATATGTTCCGCGGCACGTTTAACAGCTTCGTATACTTCGCTGGGATCCATACCATTAACAGCCTCGGAAGGCATATCAAAAGAAGACCCTAGTTTGTATAGTTCGGTTACATTACTGGTCCGTTCTACCGAAGTACCCATCGCGTAGAAGTTGTTTTCTACAATGTATAGTACGGGTAACTTCCAGGTCATTGCCATATTGAACGATTCGTATAAAGCTCCTTGACGGGAAGCTCCATCTCCGAACATGGTCACACATAGGTTATTCGTTTCCCGATATTTTTCGGCGAAGGCGATACCTGTTCCGATTGGAATCTGTGCTCCTACGATTCCATTTCCACCGAAATAGCGATTCTTAGCAGAGAAGAAGTGCATAGAGCCCCCTTTGCCTTTGTTGATACCGCTCCGTTTTCCCATCAATTCGGCCATTGCAGATTGGGTACTTACGCCCCGTCCAATGGCTGTTCCGTGTTGGCGATAGGCTGTTACAATGGCATCCCCTTCTTGGAGGGCGGCTTCCATACCAGCGGTGATGGCTTCCTGTCCAATGTATACGTGGCAGAAACCACGAATTTTTTGCTGTCCATAAAGCATCAGTGCCCGCTCTTCAAATTTGCGGATACGCAACATGGTTTCATACCAGCCTATGAGGGTCTCCTGATCGTATGTTTTAGGCTTTGGAGCGGCTTTTTTGCGGGGTGTCCGCTTCTTCGTTGGGGTCTTTGTACTCTTCTTTTTGTCGGCTACTTGATCCATACCCAATATTTGATGTCTGTTTGCAATTGTTCGATCTTTCTAGACCGGCTAAAGATAAGAAACTTGCTCAACTTTTAAACTGTGCTAAAGCTGTCTAAGCAAAGAACACCCTAAACTAGTCTGAGGTTTTTATCTTCGCGTACGATGGCTACTTTGCCCGTATAATAGAAGATAAACCGTTGCATCTCCAACGACTCATATTAACCCAATACAAAAATTATGACCGGCAGCTGATGGAATGCAGCCCTGCCTTTAATTGTGTGGTCGGGAAGAATGGAATGGGGAAGACAAATCTGTTGGATGCAATCTATTACCTCTGTATCGGAAAAAGTTACTTCACTCCTCTGGATCGATACGTTGTTCAGCATGAGCAGTCCTTTTTTCGTCTAGAAGGGTATTTTGAGCGAAATGGCAAAAACGAAAAGATCGTCGCGAAGGTGCAACCGGGCAAGTCGAAGGTTTTGGAGCGTGGAGATGTGGTTTACGCAAAATTGGCAGAGCACGTAGGATTACTTCCCGTAGTGGTGATTGCGCCAGATGATACTAGCTTGGTCTCGGAGGGGAGCGAATCACGTCGTCGCTTTCTGGATAATACCCTGTCTCAACTTGACCCAATATATTTAAAGCATCTAATCCAATACAATAAGTTATTGAAGCAACGCAATGCCTTACTCAAGGAGTTTTCTAAAAAAGGGAAGGTCAATTTAGCGCTGGTCCAAACCTACGATGATCAAATGGCCGGTCCTGCCCAAGCCGTTTACGAGAAACGACAGCAACTGATCCAGGCGTTAGCGCCCTTACTCGAAAAATATTATCAACGGATTTCTGGAGCTCAGGAATCGGTCAGTTGTGCCTATCAAAGTAGCCTTGCGGAAGCTTCGTTATCTTACCTACTCGGTAAGGCTTGGGAAAAAGACAGGGCTTTACAACGGACAACCGTAGGTATTCATCGGGACGAGCTTTTATTTCATATGGAGGGGAGCCTCATTAAACGCTTCGGCTCCCAGGGTCAACGGAAGTCTTTTCTATTCGCTTTAAAGCTAGCCCAGTATGAGATACTTTCTCAACGGAGTGGTAATAGTCCTATTCTGCTTCTGGATGATTTATTTGATAAACTGGATCAGGACCGGGTAGAGCAGCTTTTGAGCCTATTGCGAGAAGAACCTTTTGGCCAGATTTTTATTTCGGATACCGATGCGGGACGTATGCAACAAGTGATGGAAAGACTGGCGGTAAATTATTGTATCTTTCGGGTACAAGCAGGACAGTTAGAATCCACTGCTCAAGATTCGTCAAGTAATGAATAGACATAACGATCAGTCCATCAAGGACGTTTTGTTAGAATGGATGGAGACGTACAAACACCGTCACCGCTTTTACCAGTCCAACATCCGTTCGAT
>JBCDIO010000365.1:0-4906 GCA_038748815.1 Bacteroidota bacterium | reverse complement strand
TTGGAAAGTGTTGTGCATTAGGTTTGAGATTGAAAACTACTCCGGAGTAACGTAAGCAGCAGTAATGCCACCATCCACTAAGAATTCAGTGCCCGTCATGTAGGAGGAATCATCGGAGGCTAAAAACAGCGCGGCCTTGGCCATTTCCTTTGCTTCGCCAAACCGCCCCATGGGTACGTGCACCAAGCGTCGTTGTTGCTTTGCTTCGGTATTGAGAAACTTCATCAACAGTTCTGTGCGCAAGGGCCCCGGGCTGAGGGCGTTTACCCGTATCCCTTCCCGGGCATGAATAACCGCCAATTCTCTGGACATTGACAGCACGGCGCCTTTACTGGCAGTATACGCCAGCTGGGGGGTCGCAGCCCCCAGGTGAGCAACAAACGAAGCTGTGTTGATAATCGACCCACCGCCTGATTCGAGCATTAGTGGGATTCCGTATTTGCAGCCGAAGAAGACGCCCTTGACGTTAACGTTCATCGTCAGGTCCCAAACGTCTTCAGTGGTCGATTGACTAGTCCCATCGTCGCTGTGCATAATGCCCGCGTTATTAAACAGGATATGTAAACCACCAAATTTTTCTTTAGCCAGGTTGATCATCTTTTCGCAATCCCCGGCTTTTGCTACATCCGCTTTACAAAAAACAGCTTCGCCTCCATTTGCTTTAATGTCGGCTACGGTGGCCTGACCATCGGTTTCGTTAATATCAACAATGATAACTTTTGCCCCCTCGGCGGCAAACAGC
Source organism: Bacteroidota bacterium (assembly GCA_038748815.1). Lineage (GTDB taxonomy): Bacteria > Bacteroidota > Bacteroidia > Chitinophagales > Saprospiraceae > JBCDIO01. Next base: position 4,164 of record JBCDIO010000365.1, on the reverse strand, counting down.
AAACAGCTTTCTTTGCCAATACCGTTACTTCCGCCCGTAACCAGGGCTACTTTGTTTTTTAATCGCATTTTACTTGTTGGTTAAATTCAATGACTTAGGTACTTAAAGGGGAGTGCTGCCATCAGTAAATGGTAAAGAAACCGTGTTGTTGCGTGATTCCATTTATTGGGTGGGACTGGTATTACGGCAGACGATTTGCTGATCAAATCCGCTCAAAGTATCTTTTCCTTTCCCAGTCGGTTACCGCATTGTCGTAGGCATTTTGCTCCATCCTGAAATGGTGGGTGTAATGTTCCACGACAGCTTCCCCAAAGGCTTTTTTAGCAAATTGGCTATTGGCAAATCGATCCGTAGCCTCCCTTAGCGAGCGCGGCACGCTGGGCAGCGTTTTAGCAGCATAAACATCCCCTTCGAAAATGGTGGGCGGCTCCATTTGATTTCGAATACCCTCCAGACCACAAGCTAATGATGCCGCAAAAGCCAGGTAAGGGTTACAGTCGGCGCCCGGTATGCGGCACTCAATACGCAGGCTTTTCCCCTTGCCAACCACCCGAAAACCAGCCGTCCGATTGTCATAACTCCAGGCCAATCGGGTAGGAGCCCAGGAACCATCTACGTATCTTTTGTAAGAGTTGACCGTAGGCGCGTAGAACGGCATGATGTCCGAGACATTGTTAATCCATCCTCCTAAAAACCATTTGAAAATATTGGAACCCTGGACCGGGCCAAAAGCCTGATCTCCAGCAAAGGCATTTTCTCCATCCTGCCAGAGACTGATGTGCAGGTGACAACTAGAGCCTGCACGTTCCTCATGGTATTTTGCCATAAAGGTTACCGAGATACCCATTTTATCCGCCAGCTCTTTCAAGCAGTTTTTATAAACGGTATGCCGATCAGCCATTTCTAAAATATCGGCGTAGCGAATGTTCAACTCATGTTGACCCAAGCCCCACTCTCCTTTAGAGTTTTCCACCGGCACCCCCGAGTGCTTAAGGTGGCGACGAGCGGCGGCATTGAAGGGTTCGGTTCTGGTACCCTGCAGAATGTGGTAATCTTCCAGGTACCAACCCACTGGTTTCAGATCGTGGTAATGCTGTTCGAAGGCTTGCCGGTAATGGTTTTCGAATAAATAGTATTCCAATTCAGAAGCGGCAACACTTTCGTAACCAGCAGTCTGAGCTGCTTCCACTTGTTGCCGCAATATAGAACGGGGAGCCACCTCTACCAATTGATGGGTCTTTTCATTCTGTACGTCACAAACAACTAAAGCGGTTTTTTCTAACCAATCGGCGATCCGTAGGGTGTTTAAGTCGGGGACCAAATGAAAATCACCGTAGCCCAATTCCCAGTTAGCAAACTTATAGCCTGCAACGGGCTCCATTTCCATATCCGTGGTGAGCAAATAGTCGCAACCGTGGGTTCCGGCTTCTACAGCAGATTCCAGGAAAAACTCCGCATCAAACCGTTTCCCCACCAATCGTCCATAGTGGTCCGTAAACGCTACGATCACCGTTTCTATACTGTCATCAGCTACTTTATCCTGAAGGTCCTGAACACTTATTTTACCCTTTATTTTCATCGTTTATTTTCTCATTTTTGACCAATCACTTTACCCTTGTTCAACTGTGCGATTGTTCAGTTTAAACCAAAGGTAGGCAATGATTAAAATGCCAAAGTAGATCGCCGCAAGGATTGGATTATAGACCGTCATCGCTACAAAGGCAACCGAGGCAATGACCAAAGCGATGATTGGGGTGGCCGGATACAAGGGCACCCTAAACGGCCGGTTAAGCGCTGGTTCTTTTTGGCGTAGTTTGATGATGGATACCATCGAGACGATGTACAGCGTCAAGGCACCAAAGCAGGCAATGGTAATAATTTCACCGGTCCTGCCGGTAAATAAGGCAATTACGCCAATGAAGGTATTGAAAAGTAATGCTTTGGCCGGGGTTTGAAATTTTGGGTGGATTTCTCCCAGGGCTTTAGGGGCAAAGCCTACCCGGCCAAATTCAAAGGTGGAGCGCCCCGCCGCCAGAATGATGCCGTGAAAAGAGGCGATCAAGCCAAACAAGCCGATGGAGGTCACCAGTTTATATAAGATGTGCCCCTCTCCGTATAGTTGGGCCAGGGCTAAAGGCAGGGGAGAATCGGAAGTCTCTCCACTTTCCGAATAGACAATCGTTTCCCAACCATCAATCCCGATGGACGTGCAAAAGGTAAGCACACATAAGGCTACCAACGTTAGGATGGCCGAGCCAAAACCAATCAGGATATTACGCTGGGGATTTACCGTTTCTTCAGCAACATTGGCTACACCTTCTATGGCCAGGAAGAACCAAATCGCAAAGGGGATAGCGGCGAATACTCCGCCGTAGCCATTAGGTAAAGCATTCCTTTCCAAATTTTCCCACTCAAAAGCAGGAAGACTTGCCCCCGCAAAGATCAATAATTCAAAGACGGCAATCACCGTAATGACGAGTTCAAAGGAAGCAGCAGCTTTTATACCGTATATGTTGATACCCGTAAAAATCAGATAGGCAATGATGGCAATCGCGATGACCGGAACCCCAGGAATAAATAGATTTAGATAGGCCCCAATGGCAAACGCAATAGCGGGAGGGGCAAAAATGAATTCTACATTTTGTGCCATGCCGCCAATGAACCCCCAGTCTTTTCCCAGAGCCCGCATCGAATAAGCAAATGCGCCTCCGGCCTTAGGAATAGCACAGGCTAATTCTGTGTAGCTGAAGGTAAAAGACAAATACATCACAATGATAAAAAGGGTGGCAATCGCTAAGCCTAATGTCCCCCCTTTTTCAAGACCCAAATTCCAACCGAAATACATCCCGGAGATTACGTACCCAACGCCTAATCCCCAAAGCATGAGTGGCCCCAGGGTCTTTTTAAGCTGTGGTTGTTGGTTGCTCATTATACTACAATATTGATGGGTTAGTTTCTTCCCTAAAATAGGAAGCCAGCGTCCTGAAAGTAGACTAAATATTCGAATTGGAGGGAAGATCGGGAGATAGTGTGAATGCCAAATTGCCTTCAGGCTGTTGTCACAACCAATATTTTACCAGCTTGAGTAAGCTACTATACAGCTCCGTAGTCATCATAAGGCGGGTTTGCGCGAACGCAGGTGCTACAAAGGGTGGTAAAGGCAGGGTAGCATCAAAAAGTACCACCCCAAAAGGAGTAGTGCTGAACCAACCAAGGGCTCGTCCCAATCGTGGTTACTTAAACGCAAAAAGCCCCCCCCGCAGGAGTGGCTCTAAGCGGTCTGGGCGGACTTTTTTGTCCCTTTTATGAGAATAAAGCTGACTACCTATCCAAAAAAGAGATGGTTTGTTCTTGCCTACCGACACATTGCTACAACAGCACTAACTCCACAAACGATCCCAACTCCTCACCTCGTTCCACTCCGTGGTGGGTGCAAAGTATTTGGCGTCGGGGGCCAGGTGCTCTTTAACCACCTCTTCATTCAGGTCAATGCCCAATCCGGGTTTATCGGGAACAGTTACAAATCCCTTGTCTACAATTGGCCCATCAAAACCAGTGACTAAGTCTTCCCACCATTCATTATCTACGGAGTGATGCTCTAAGGCCACGAAGTTCTGGGTCGCAGCGGCACAATGCACATTAGCCATAAACGAAACCGGTGTGCCCGCGAAGTGCAGGGCCATGGCTATTCCATTTTCCTCGGCGTAGTCGCCAATCTTTTTGGTTTCCAGGATGCCTCCGGAGCTGGCTAGGTCCGGATGAACCATATCTACGGCTCTGGCATCGATTAATTTTATAAACTCTTCTTTCAGATAAATATCTTCCCCCGTGAGGGTTGGCACATTGGTGGCTACCGTGATGTCTCGCCATTGTTGGGTATATTTCCAAGGGACCAAATCCTCCAGCCAGGCAAGCTGGTACTTTTCTACCGCATTAGCCAGCCGGATACACTCGTTCACGTCGAAATGGCCAAAGTGATCGGCGGCCAGAGGTATTTGGTAACCAATGGTATCCCTAACGATTTTTACGTTCTCGGCCAGTTTCTCCAAGCCTTTTTCCGTGACTTGAATCCGGGTAAAAGGATGTTCAGTTGCACCATAGCTCATATCTTTCATGCTCCACTGGCGATCAATATCCCAGAAATTGCTGTTCACGACTAACTCA
>JBCDIO010000364.1:0-4913 GCA_038748815.1 Bacteroidota bacterium | reverse complement strand
GATAAGGCATGAATGAACGAACCCAAGGGGCAAATCACTAGGTGATTTGAGTGAATGAACCGCGAAGCGGGAGGGTGGCCCAAAATGCCATAGTATCAGCGCCCCGAGTGCTCGGGGTTAACGCCATACAGGATAAAATTTACCGATTGCAGGCAAGAATTCAATTTCCAAACAAGCTCTCAATGTACTCCCGTATGATGAGATTAACTGAACAAGCCAAGGCTATTATGGCCCGTAACTGGCGAGATGGATTTACAGTTCCAACCGATAAGTTGTATCCTTTCCAGTGGAACTGGGATTCTGGCTTTGCGGCTATGGCCTTCAGCCATTATGATCTCGATAAAGGTATCCAGGAATTACAGTCTCTTTTTAGTGGTCAGTGGCAGAATGGAATGTTGCCGCATATCCTCTTCCACAGCGAGAAGGAGACCACGTATTTCCCCAATTTCGATTTTTGGGAATGCTGGGTCAATCCCGGAGCACCCAATAAGCCCAAAACCTCGGGAATTACTCAGCCCCCGGTCCATGGATTTGCTATTGAGCACATGCTGGACCAACATCCAGATAGTGAAAAACTAAAGGGATTTATCAAGGAGTTATTCCCAAAAATAATCGCCTATCATCAGTTTCTCTATACGCACCGGGATCCAAATCAGGAGAAGTTATTCTTCATTTACCATCCTTGGGAATCGGGTCGGGATAATTCTCCAATTTGGGATGAATCCTTAGAACGGATTGTGATTGAGCCAGGCTCCTTACCGGATTATAAACGGAGGGATACAAGTATTGCCGACGCAGAAGAACGTCCAACGCAACAGCAGTACGATCGGTATGTTTACCTCGTTGAATTGGGTAAAAAGCATCGATACGAAGGGCCGGGTATTGCAGCAGAAAGCCCCTTCCTATTGCAAGACTGCATGATGAACGCCATCCTGATTGCATCCAATCAAAGTCTGTTGCGTATTGCTAACCGACTTGGGATCGATCCAGGGCCTTTGCCAGAATGGATTCAAGAAGGGCGTAAAAACTTTCACGATAAATTCTGGAATAATTCGATTGGCCAATATGCTACTTACGACTTGCGGGGAGAATATCTAATCCAGCACCGGGAGATCGGGGGGCTGGTTGCTCTATTCGCCGAAATCCCCGATGAAAGGAATAGTGCTCAGCTAGCCGTTTATTTACAGCAATTATCCAATCGAGGCTATCTATTGTGTCCTAGTTTTGATGTGGAAAGTCCTCTGTTCGATTCGAAGCGCTATTGGCGTGGCCCCGTCTGGCCACACATGAACTGGTTGATTGCAAAAGGGCTTGTTAAATACGGATACGATCAACTGGCGGATCAGCTCAAGAATGACCTATTACTTTTGGTCGATCAACTTGGCTTTTACGAATACTACGAAGCGGAAAAATCGAAGATATCCCAATTAGATCGAGGCTACGGAGGTGCGCATTTCACCTGGACAGCTACGATCATTCTTAACTTCTTGGAAGGCAATTCATGAATTGGTTAGATTTTGTAGTCATTGGTGTATATATCCTAGGCTTCTTAGGCCTGGGGCAATTGTTTAAGAATAATACCTCGGGAGAATCTTACTTCCTGGGAGATAAAAGTTTTAACTGGCTCCCTTTATCCATTAGTACGGCTGCTACGCAGTTATCCGCGATCAGTTTCATTTCGGCCCCGGCCTTTGTCGGTTTGAAAGATGGCGGCGGGATGAAGTGGCTTACCTTTGAGTTTGGGGTTCCCTTGGCTATGATCTTCCTGCTTCTTTTCTTGATCCCACCCATGTATAAAGCAGGGATACTGAGTGTATACGAGTATTTAGAAAAGCGGTTTAATGCTTCTACTCGTATTTTATTAAGTATTGTCTTTCAGTTTTCCCGGGCTTTTGCTACTGGGGTTATGATCTATACGGTTGCTTTAGTGCTCATCAGTGTGATGGATATTCCGATGTGGGCTACGATATTGATCATTGGGGTTGTGACGCTTATTTATTCTTATCAGGGAGGAATGAAAGCGGTAGTATACGGCGATGTCATACAGATGGTTATTCTTTTAATTGGCATCTTAATTTGTATGGGGGTTGGCTGGAGCTATCTAGACGGTTGGTCTGGATTTATGGCTTCCATGGATCCTAACCGATTACAGGTTATTGATTTTGGAGCCACCGGATTTCAGGAAGGGGAGGAGTTTGGCTTCTGGCCCATGCTAGTTGGGGGATTCTTTTTGTACGTATCCTATTACGGTACGGACCAGAGCCAGGTACAACGTCTCTTTTCGGCTAAGGATTTAGAAACGGTAAAAAAAGCCTTGCTTTGTAATGGCCTGATGCGGTTTCCCATTACCTTGATCTATTGTTTTATGGGATTGGTTTTGGGGGCTTTAGTGGCCCAGGAAGCGGAATTTTTTGCCATGATCCCTGCAGATAAACCCGACATGATGGTACCTATTTTTATTCGGGAATATTTACCTCATGGGGTTATCGGTATTTTGATGGTGGCTATTTTCTCAGCGGCTATGTCTTCTCTAAGCTCCACGATCAACTCGTTGAGTGCGGCTAGTGTAGAAGATTTTTTTAATCGGAACAAAGACCTTCCGGGTGACCGGTATCTGCAGCTTTCCAAATACGCCGCTCTATTCTGGGGTTGTGTTTGCATTGTACTGGCCTTTTTTGCGGGTGGTATTGCTCCTACGGTAATCGAGGCGATCAACAAGATTGGATCGGTGTTTTACGGTCCTATTCTGGCCACTTTTATTGCGGCTATTGGGCTAAAGCGCGTCAATGCGACGGGAGCCAATGTAGGCTTACTATTGGGCGTTGGTTTTAATGTTTATCTGTGGTTATTCTGTCCAGAAATCTTCTGGTTTTGGTGGAATGCCTTTGGAGCAGTAGTGACCTTAGTATCGGCCATTGTCTTTAGTATGGTTTTTCCAGGAGGTAGTCAATTTACCAAGATGGAAGAATTTGCCTGGTCTGCCTTAGATTTGCGGAAAACGGCTATTCTGCTTTCCTTTTTTGTGGCGATGGTCTTGTTTAGTTGGTATTTGCCGAGTTGGTTTTAACCGTACTTGGTTTTTTGAGCGCTATGACAGTGTCACTTGCCCGTCGTTTTTTAATTCCAAGGCCATTCTGAACCCAATAAGGAGTTAAAGGGCCTTGGAATTAATCAATTTTGGTTTACATTTACCCCAAGGCAAAATGAAATATGCATTCTCAACGAGTAACCTTTAGCTCGTTCATCAAAAGGTATTTTACTAGCCTTTCTTACCACTGGTTTATTATTGAAATGTACTGGATTTAAATGTAGTAGAAGCGTAGATCGGTTACGTATTCTTTGGATTTTGTCTTTGCCTACATCCTTCGGTCAGAACGAATATTAAAAAAGAACATTTTTTTGAACCCAAAGTAGGTGATTACCCTTTTGGTCGGTCTTAAGATCGTAAAACGGGATCATGCACTGGTTATGCAAGCTCCGAATAGGTCTTCCTAACAACTCAATTCCGCGAGTTTGGAAGATTACGGACCCAGGAAGTGACTACATCAGGGTTACTTCTTAACTCCCGAAACAAAAATCCTAGAAATTTTTGGAAGCTACTGCTGAGCCAGAATGGCTTTGGGTAGCAATGTCTCTCATCAACAAGAGTACTTTAGCTACTCTGATGTGATGTCCCTTAAATGCAAAATCCATTTGCAATGTGCCCAAATCACAATGCTTCCCTGCGCGGTGTCCGCAGGCAATCTCCGGTTTTGAACCAACGAGAGAACACTTACCGCATTCCAGTTCATTTCATTCGCATTAAATCGCCAAATACGAACGATATGAACACCTTATTCCGAATTCTATTCTTTAGTTTATTTGTTGGATTGATCACCCCGCTCAGCGCCCAGGGCGAGTACTACGGGGTTAATGCGCTGGGCGGCCAATTTGGCATCGGCGGCATCTTTAAGTTTGATGAAGATGGCACGGATGCTACCTTAGTCTACAGCTTTGAAACAGATTTTCCTGGAACTTCTCCCGAGGAAGTAACCCTGGTAGAATACAATGGTATTCTTTACGGAACAACGGTTTTCGGGGGAGCCTTCGATGCCGGGGTTTTATACAGTTATGACCTAAGTAACCAGACGTATAGTATCATTCACGATTTCGATCCCGATGTGTCCGGCCAATTTCCGGAAGGAGCTTTAGCGGTCACGGCCAGTGGTCAAGTGTATGGCTTTACCAGTACGGGAAGTGCCTCCGCATTGGGTGGGATCATCTACGAATACGATACCAATACGGCTACTTTCACCATACTAACTAACCTGGGATCTACCGCCTTATTTAATGGTATCTCTACGCTGATTATTGGTTCGGATGGAAATCTGTACGGAACCTCCAGTGGCGGTGGAGATTTCAATAATGGGGCGATCTATCAATTCGATTTAACCACCAATACGCTAACCGTTCTCCACAGTTTGGATGATGGTAATGATGAGGGAGACGATCCGGAAAGTCCATTGTTAGAAGTGGGATCGGGACTATTCTATGGCGTTGCCGATAATGGAGGTGCGAACAACGATGGTGTCTTTTTTTCCTATGATCTAAATACGGACACCTATACCAACCTAGTTAATTTCCAGGCTTCGTCGAATGGTGAATTTCCAAGGGGTACCTTACTGTACGCCAGTAATCAAAAAATCTACGGAACGACCGAGGAAGGGGGCTCAGATGATGTTGGGACTATCTACGAATTTGATCCGGTAACGGGAATTTTGACCTCCCTCCACAGCTTCGATGAAGATAATGGCGAAGAGCCGGTTAGTGGTTTAATTGAAGTTGGAACGGGCCTGCTCTACGGTGTCACCCAACGAGGAGGTGATTTCAACGATGGGATCGTCTACGAGTATAATCTGAATACGAACACCTTT
>JBCDIO010000363.1:0-4916 GCA_038748815.1 Bacteroidota bacterium | reverse complement strand
TACCCAGCAATTGCCTATCGGGGAAATTATCCAAATTGCCAAGTAAGAGTCTGTTCGAAATTCTACGTAAATACAAAAAGCCCTCCGCGTACGCGGAGGGCTTTTTTGCGGTTAAAACCTTCGTTTACTAATTATGAGGTGCTTAGGCCTCTATATTCAAATTGGGCTGGGCACTCAAGATTTCTTTCGAAGCCTGGTCCTCGAACTGTTTAAAGTTATCGATAAACAATTGCGCCAACTCTCCGGCTTTCTGGTCGTATTCTTCTTCGTTACGCCAAGTATCCCGAGGGTTTAGTACCGCATTAGGCACATCGGGGCACTTCAAAGGAATTTCTAAATTGAAGTACGGATCTTTCCGATATTCAACATTGGCCAATTCTCCTTTCAGAGCCGCTTTAATCATTGCCCGGGTATATGGTAAAGCGATCCGGGTTCCTTCACCGTAAGGCCCACCGGTCCAACCAGTATTAATCAACCAAACATTGATCTCTCCATCACCCTGGCGGTTTCCTTTTTCTAGCTTAGTCCCTAACAGCTCGGCGTATTTAGTCGGGTGTAAAGGCAAGAATGGACTGCCAAAACAGGCGGAGAAAGAAGGCACAGGCTCGTTAATGCCATCCTCCGTACCGGCAATCTTAGCGGTATATCCACTTATAAAGTGGTACATCGCTTGCTCTTTGGTCAGCCGAGAAATAGGAGGCAAAATTCCGAAGGCGTCACAGGTTAGAAAGAAGATGTTTTCGGGTACATCTCCCCGCGACTTATACATAATGTTGTCGATATGGTAGATCGGATAACTTACGCGGGTATTTTGAGTAATCGTCGTATCCTCGTAGTTGGGCGTATAGCCATCTTCTTCGAAGCCAATGTTCTCCAGAATCGCCCCAAATTTGATGGCGTTATAAATCTGTGGTTCCCGGGTGGCCGATAGGTCAATGGTCTTGGCGTAACAGCCTCCTTCAAAATTGAAGACCGACTCTTTCGACCAACCGTGTTCATCATCTCCGATCAGGCGACGATCCGGATCATTGGACAAGGTCGTTTTTCCGGTGCCAGAAAGACCAAAAAACAAGGCGGTATCTCCTTGTGCACCAACATTGGCTGAGCAGTGCATCGGCAATACCCCTTTTTCGGTAGGCAAAAGGTAATTCAAGACAGAGAAAATACCTTTCTTGATCTCGCCAGTATAGGCGGTTCCACCAATAATGATCTTTTTCTCCGTAAAATTGATAATCGCAAAGTTTTCCTGACGGGTCCCATGTTTTTTAGGATCCGCCTTAACGGAGGGAAATGCGTAGACATTCCAATCTGGATCAAAAGTGGCTAGTTCTTTAGACGTTGGACGAATGAACATATTATAAGCAAACATATTCTGCCAAGGAAACTCCGTATGCACACGGATGTACATCTTGTAGTTGGGGTTCGCACAAGCTGCTGCATCGCGAACGTAATATTCGTCCAGGCCCTCCATGTAAGCCATCATTTTATCGTAAAGGGCCTGAAAATGACTCGCTTCGATTGGAAAATTGATATCTCCCCAATCTACCGTCGATTCCGTAATAGAATCCTTAACGATGAAGCGATCTTTCGGTGAGCGACCGGTAAATCTACCGGTATTTACAACAAGGGCGCCAGAATTACTTAGCTTTCCTAGCCCTTTGGAAATAGTTTGTTCAACCAGAGCTGCGGGAGCTAGGTTATGATGTTTGGTCGGGTGCGTCATTACTTTGCGCTTAGTTAGGACAATTGGAAAAAATCACGAGAGAGAAGGGGTCTCTGGAGCTAGTTTCCGTTTGATACACAAATGTATAGAAATTATCACCATGAAAACAGCTACCCCCCCAAGATTACCTCTGTTTGATGATGAAAATCACCCTTGTGTCATCTGTGGCACCAGTACTGTGTAAACTAATTCTAGGTTCGGCTTCCGGACCTTCTGAACTAAGGAAGTTTTTTATCTTCCACCGTATCTTAGTAAAGCCATCTATGGAACCATCCCAAGGTATTCAGATGTTACGCTCGACCTTCCCGAGTCTGAGTAATCAAAGCCTCCTGGAGCGCATTGCTAAGGAAGGACAATGGATGCAAGTACCCGCAGAAACCGATATTCTGACCGTAGGGGCCTTCATTCAAGTCATACCCTTGGTGATCCAGGGTAACGTTAAAGTCTTTCGGGAAGATGATCAGGGTCACGAGCTTTTTCTCTATTACATCAGACCAGGGGAGTCTTGCGCCATCACTCTGGCTAGTCTTTACCAAAGAGGAACTAGTAGTATCAAGGCGACAACCATTGCCGAAACGACTCTACTGGCGGTTCCTAGTTCCTTAGCCTACGAACTGCAACGGGAGTCGCCCGCCTGGCAAGCATTTGTCGTTCAGACCTTCGACGTTCGCTTTGACGAACTCCTCCATCTTCTGGACCTCATTGCCTTTACCAAACTGGATCAACGACTTGAGCATTATCTGCAAAGCAAAGCGGCCTTGCTACAAACGGACACCCTACAAATTTCACATCAGGAAATCGCTGACGATCTTGCCACCTCCCGGGAGGTTATTTCCCGGCTGCTTAAACAAATGGCCACCGCCGGAATCATCGAAACGCGGCGGGGTAGTATCCGCTTAGTCTCCCCTAAATGAAAATTGATTTGATTTCAATTATGGAGCGTACGTGATAATTGTCACGTACTCTGGTTGGATGCTAACCTATCTTTGGATCATCAATAGTCCGATAAACGGTTGTTAACCATCACTAAAACATCTATCATGAAATCAAACGTTGCCAATTTAGATCGCATCATCCGCATTGTTGCGGCGGTTGTTTTAGCTGCTTTGTTTTTCACCGGAACAGTGAGTGGTACGGTAGGATACATCCTACTTGCCGTAGCTGCTATTTTCCTGGTAACAGGCTCTATTAGCTTCTGCCCCTTATACCGGGCACTAGGAATCTCTACGAAATAGGAATAATTGGAAACCCTAGACTGGGTTTACCAGAAATATTGCAAGTTTATAAGGGTTGAACAGGGGGCTGTTTAACCCTTTTTTATTGGGAAGTAGAAGTAACTTTCAAACCTATGCTTACCGAAGCAAGCGTTCCATCGCCCGCAAAATCTTACCACCCCGACTACGCAGCCCCGCAGAGCCCGTGGCCATGTGGTCTTCAATAATCACTTTTAGCTCAGGAATAAGCTCGGGTTCTTTTTGACAAATATTCCAAAGATTTTGCATAGCGTGTACGCGTACCGCAATGGGTTCTTTGGGATTATCCAATAGGTTGAAACAAATATCAACCATTCGGCCTTGCCATTCTTCCGGCAGTTCCATCATCGCAAAGATCCGTAACGTATTGCGTTTGATCGCGTCATTATTCGACGTCAACATGCGATCAATTATCGCCTCGATATATGGATGTATGAGGAATAAATGCCGGTCGGCAACGTGACTTAGCACCCAGGCCGAACGCTGAGAAATTCGGTATTCATCGAAGAGAAAAATATCCATCAATGCCTGGAAGCGCTCCGGATCGGAACCAATATAATCGGCGATCTGGAGCGCCCCCGCTTTGGAATAGGAACGTTCTAAGGTGGACCTAATATCCATTACTTATCGGGCTTGGTCTAAGGTCAAAGGAAGCTCAATCGTTTGGTTGTTTCGCGCTACCGTAACGGTAATCTGATCTCCCGGACGATACCGTTCGAGGGCCAGAATGAGATCATTGGTAGACTCAATACCAATCTGATCAATACCAATAATGAGGTCGCCCATCCGAATAGCACCATTGGCATCTCGGTAGGTCGGCTGCAAACCCGCCTGATCCGCTGCACTTCCTTCTAGAATTTGCATAATCAAAGCCCCACGCAAACCAAGGCGAGCGGCCGTTTGGGTAGGTGCTAATTCGACCCCCAGGGTAGGCCGCATAATCCGACCGTGCTGAATGAGTTCTGGCACCACCCAACTAACAACGTCAACGGGAATAGAAAATCCAATGCCAGCGTAGGCACCGCTCGGACTGTATATGGCGGTGTTTACACCAATCAAATCACCATTAGAGTCCAATAAGGGTCCACCAGAGTTGCCTGGATTAATCGCCGCATCCGTTTGGATCGCTTCCCGAATAGGTAAGCCAGAAACGGATTCAATCTCTCGGCCCAGGGCACTGATAATCCCGGTCGTCAGCGTCTGGTCTAAACCAAAAGGGTTTCCAATCGCGTAGACGGATTGGCCGACCCGTAAATCGTAGGAGCGTCCTGCGGGTAGCGGACGTAATAGACTTGGCTCAATATCGATCTTCAGAACAGCCAAGTCTTTATCTGGAGCTACCCCGACAAGAGAGGCTTCGTACACATCTCCATTGGCCAGGGTGACGGTCGCTCGGTCAGCCCCCTGTAATACGTGGAAGTTCGTCACGATATGCCCCTGTTGGTCCCAAACGAAACCCGAACCAGTCCCCCGGGGAATCTCGGTAGCTTTCCGAGAGAAAAAGTCTACACGCACATTCGAGGTCGTGATAAAGACTACCGAAGGAGCCGCATCTTCAAACAGGGCTATAGTGGCCTTTTCCTCGTCGTTGAGGCGCCGGGTAGGAGGCTCTTCATTCGTTTCCACTTCCGTACTTTCGGCGGTCCCTTCTAGACTTGCCTCCGCCGTCTCCGGTGACTCGGCCGAACGGCCGGTCCAACTTGTTCCGATAAAAAAACCGGCCACAAATAAGATGGCCCAGAATAGGATTCGAACCCACTGGTTTTTCATAGTATTCGATTTATGTAGATGTAGTCAATAGCTTTATCCAAAGATCAATTGCCCAGTCCAGCTGGCTATTTTCCAGAGTAACCAGATCATCGCAAAAAATATGGCCACCAAAACCACTAAGATCAATAAGATGATGGGCCAAACACTCCCCTGGTATCGATCTTCTTGAT
>JBCDIO010000362.1:0-4920 GCA_038748815.1 Bacteroidota bacterium | reverse complement strand
GGTATTCCCCGTAAGATCGACGGTCAGGTCTTGACAAACCGCCTCGGGTATATACACATCCGGTATAGAAATGAAACCACCTTGTACCTTGTTGTATAATAAGAAGTCCAAGATGATCCCTGTGACTGTTCCTTGATCGAGATCAATTTCGTACAAGATACCATCGCTGCCGGGTCCTGCATCGGGGGTACTTCCATAAATTTTACCGTTTGGGGCTTGTATTAAGGCCCCACCCGATGGTTGATTCGGTTCTGGATCCTCCAAAAAGTCTAGGACCACGCTATAAGTATCCGTCGCTGGATCGATCGAAAACAAGACCCCATCGTCATCAATACCACCTCCATTGGTTGTTCCATAGATCAAACCATCTTGTGCTAAAAGTAATGGCGTCTCAGGATCTTCGCCATCGAGTGTACCACCCGTAAATTCGTGAATAAAGGTATAGGTATCTGTATTCCGATCGTATTTAAAAACGCCCCCGTCGGTATTGAAATTGAAGTTGGTAAGCGTACCGTAAAACACCCCTGGTTCATATTCTAAGAGTGGGGCTTTCACAAAACTACCCGTGACGGTGATGTCAAACTCAAATAAGACCGCATACGTACCAGTGGTAGGATCAAACTCAAAAATATTTCCCGTAACAGCGGAGCCATTAAGAGCCGTACCCACAAGCGTACCTTGACTGGTAACAATTAGACCAGCACCAGGATTCCGACCCGTGGCATCTTCAAATTCGTGTTCCACGGTAAAGATGCCGGTATCCAGATCGTAGGAGAAAAGCGTCCCGAAGCTTAGGGCTGAACCTCCATTACTTGCCACCCCATAAATCGTATTTCCAATCGTCACTAAAGGCCCCTCTAGGGTACGTCCATCGGCTAGATCCACAAAGTCATACAACACGGTATATTGCCCCGTGCCGGGATCAATTTCGAATAAAACCCCGCGGTCTTCCGCTCCGCCATCGGTAGTAAAACCGTACACTTTTCCATTCTGAGCTAAACATAATTGATCCGTAGGTTCTGCCCCGCTTAAAGTAGTCTCAAATTCTATCACTATCTGGATATTGGTATCTCCAGGAGTATAAGCAAAGACAGTGCCCGAGCTTATCGCACCACTACTCAGGGTGGCGTATAGCTTACCATCGCTAGCTTGAAAAAATTCCCCATTGGGTCTAAATCCAACTGTACCTTGCTCAAAATCAACTTTCTTCGTAAAGGTGCTAGTATTTAGATCGTACTCAAACAAGGTTCCATCATCATTGGCACCACCAGACTCCGTCATTCCGTACAAGATGCCCGGGTTCGTCTCCAATAGGCCACTTAGCGAATTTTCTCCATCAGCACCCGTAAAAACATGCAGTACGCTGATCGTTTCGCTAACCGGGTCAAATTCAAAGATCGTTCCTTGTCCGCCACCACCACGCTCAGTGGTACCGTACATCTTTTGGTTGCTGGCTAAGATCAAGCCGCTGTAGCTAAATTCCCCGGTTGTACTATTGGAGAAATCGATCAATTTAGTGTAGGTCCCCGTGTTGGTATCAAATTTATATAGAACTCCATCTCCATTGGCGCCCCCTCTCTGAGCAGTGCCGTAAAAAACCCCGGGGCTAAGTTCAACGAGCTCACCGTTAGGGCGACGCCCCTCTTCCGGGGCCGAATCATCAAACTCGTGTAAAATCAATAATTGCCCGGTAGGTATATCCACTTCAAAGAAAACGCCGTCACCTTCGAACCCACCCTCTTCGCTGACCACGTATAGTGTTCCATCAGCGCCAAAAGTGATTTGACATTCTTCTCCAGTAAACTCATCACCGTCAAATACGGTAATGACTACGATGGTATCAGCGACAGGGTCGTACTCAAAAATTGTCCCGGCTCCATCGTTGGGGCCTCCGCCGGCGGTTAGTCCGTAAATTTTTCCATTACGCGTAAGAACCGCGCTGATCGGCTGTGCCCCGTTGACACTTTCCTCGAAGAAAACCAGGCTAGTCGCCGTTCCGGTACTTGGATCATAGCTGTACAAGGTGCCTTGCCCATCAAAACCACCACTTTCTGTTGTTCCGTACAAGAGTCCATTTAATTCGACCAATTTAGCCTCCTCCGGGTCAGCTCCGGGTACTTCGTAAGCAAAGCTATGTACGATGGTTGGGTTCGTTGCATCTTCGTCGATTTTGTAAACAGAACCGGCACCACCGACGCCACCACCGCGGGTAACCCCCCAGTATTCGCCTTGGGAAAAAGTAGTATTTAGAATGCCCAGACAGAGGGCGAGTATGATTATTTTTTTCATGGTATATGAGTCAGAGCCACGTTGCCTGAGCCACGTTGCATGCAACGTGGTTGAGCTACGTGGTTTTAGTGAGTGATTTGGATTTTTTGCATTTGTAGATCGCCCTCCGTCTGGAGCTGTACGAAGTATAAGCCAGCTGCCAAGCCTGCTTTGGCTCGCCATGTCAACTGCTGGGGGCCCGCCTCGAGCGTACCGACATGTAATACTTTGATCACCCGACCGTTGACGTCCAAGATTTGGCATTGCACATCCTGTAATTCAGCTAAGTCAAAAGTGATGTGGGTTACCCCATGACTAGGATTCGGGAAGACACTTAACAAATCGGTGCTGGTGAGGCTTATAAGTCCCTCTGCTTGTTCCAGGGTTTCCAGGACTTGGGCTTCTTCGTCCCCATTGACAGCCGATAACAAGCATGGGATGACCGCTGCTAAAGTATCTGCATTGGTATTTCCGCTACCGTCAGTGGCCTTGGCAATCAATGTCATATTATCATTCTTAACGAGTGATAATTCGTTGTCATCGTTGAAGTTGTAGACAATTGGCAAGGTATTTACCAGCCCCTCCCGAAAAGTAATCACCTGGCCTTGTTCCACCGCGATACCACCATCGGCCATGATTTGATTCCAGAATCCTTGTGGGTCTGGACCAAAGACCTTGACGGCATTCTGATCTAAACGAAACTTCAGCGCATTGGTAGATCGAACCTTGTATAGCACCAGCGGATTATTCATTTCTGGAATAGCAATCACATTTTGCACCGTAGCACTACCACAATCATCCGCCGCGGAAGAGTTTACCTCAAAATCCCAGATTCCACAGAGAATCCCAGAATTTGGTACTTCCTCCCAACCGGCCGAAGCGATGGGATCATTATCTTCCAGAACGGTAACATTGGCCGTACAAGAATCCAGATTCCCCACCTCATCGTATGCAAAAAGCGTTGCTACCTGAGGATTAATACCGGTGCATTCAACTTGAATTTCTGCCCGATCAGAAATGATCGATTGCCCGGTAACCAAATCGATAGTGCCTGTACTCAACGGAGTAAAAACCGCCACTTGGAAATAATAGGTTTGGTTGGCCACTAGGCTAAACGTATTCGGGCCAACAGGTACCGAACCGCCATCAAAAACGGCGTAACCAACTAAACCCGGACGGTTATCAATAACACCGCTATTGGCCTGGGGAGCCCTATCATAAATCGCTAGTATACTATTGGCAGAAAACGACAGTTGATCAACATCCATAAAGGTTACCATTCCGGTAGCATCCGTGATGAAGGTTCCTTCTTCGTAGTAGTACTGATCGCCGTTACCAAAGAAATCGTCCGTAGGAGAGCTACTTGTAGTCGTAATCGATAGGCTATCCGTTTCTAAGCCTACCAGATAGCTGCCCGAATTATCGAACGTACCTCCATCCAAATCGGCAGCTACGTACGAGCCAATGGCCCCACCACTGATATCGATACTGATATTCTGGCAAAGAATCTGAGGGGCGTAGGTATCCGGTACGTATAAAAGACCGCTCTGCGAACTGTTGTAGGGAAATCCACCGTCAAAAAGGGTGCTAAAAGTATTTGTAGTAAGGTCATATTCCCAAATCACTCCCTGATCAGCGACTCCACCCCGGCCGCACGTTCCGATTACATTACCAGCACTATTGAAGTTTAGGACTCCAGATGGCCGTTCAGCATCTGTATCGGTGCCAAAATGAGCCAGAAAACTGTAGGTGTCGGTCGTGGGATCAATGGAATAAAGAATTCCGCCGTTATTGACGCCTCCCCTATTGGTGGTACCGTATACGAGTCCGTCAGGTCCGACCCCAAATTGACAATTAGGCTGCGAACCATCGGCTCCACCGGAAAACTCTTTGACGAGGCTAACCGTATCTAAAATCCGGTCGTATTTGTAAATAGAGCCATTGAAGGAGGATCCTCCGAAAAAAGTAACTCCGTAGAAAATATCCGGAGCGACTTCTACCATAGTAAATTCATGGGTACTGGCCGAGGTATTCGGGCCAAACGAAGCTAGAGGGGTTCGGGTGTTGGTAGTAACATCAAATTCAAAGATGGCTCCTTCGTCACCATTGGTTCTTTCAATCCCTAACAAGGTACCATTAGACGTGAGGGTTAGCCCTTCCGGAGGGCCTCCTGCACCCTCTACAAATTCAAATACTTTAGTGTAAACGAGCGTACCAAGATCAAAGGAATAGATTCCGCCTCGATCGTCTGTTCCGCCACCTTCGTAGATTCCGTACAGAACACCATTTACTTCAACGGGGCTTCCCAGGGGTTCGACGCCCTGTAAGAAATCAGAAAAAACGAACACATTAGTAAATCCTCCTGTTGCTGGATCCACTTCATAAATCGTTCCATAGCGATCAGGTCCACCAAGCTTAGTAACTCCGTAGAGCTTACCATTAGCGGCTAACACGGGTAGGTATTTCGGCTCAAAGCCTTCCGGGGCGAAATCAAATAGAATCGGTATATCAATGGCGGTTGCCCCCGGGGCATAGCTAAAAACGCCCCCTTGATCGGTGAAACCATCATCCGTAAAGGCTGTATAGATATTTCCGTCGGAAGCTAATAAAGGGGTTCCATCCGGAGCCTGCCCGTCTTGATCTCGTTCAAAG
>JBCDIO010000361.1:0-4920 GCA_038748815.1 Bacteroidota bacterium | reverse complement strand
CACATCCGTCAACTTGAATCCACTCATTCCTTTGGCATCCGAATCGTATAAAAAGTCAAAAGGCAAGGCATCCACCGTCAAAATTTCATTCTCCGCCAAAATCACCGCTCGCTCAATCACATTCTTCAACTCCCGGATATTTCCTTTCCACTTGTGTTCAATCAAAGCCTTCTGAAATTCCACGTCCATCTTTAAAGGCTTACGCCCCATCTTTCCACACATCATCTTAATAAAGTGATCCGATAACAAGGGGACATCTTCTTGTCGTTCGCGCAGATTGGGAAGGTGAATATTGAAGACCGACAAACGGTAATAAAGATCCAGTCGGAAATTACCAAGCTCCGATTCTTTTTGCAAGTCCCGGTTCGTGGCCGCAATCACGCGAACGTTGACCCGGGTTTCTTTAGTTTCTCCCACCTTGAGGAAGGTTCCCGATTCCAGTACCCGCAAAAGCTTGGCTTGCAATATGAGGTCCATCTCTCCAATCTCATCCAGAAATATGGTACCTCCATCTGCTTCTTGAAAGAGACCGCGCTTGTCTTTGGTAGCACCTGTAAAGGCTCCTGCCTTATGCCCAAACATCTCACTCTCCAATAAATCCTTTCCCAGTGCACTACAGTTTATCGCCACAAAAGGGTCTGTCTTGCGTAAGCTTTCGTAGTGAATAGCCTGGGAGAAAACCTCTTTTCCAGTTCCGGTTTCTCCGGTCAACAAAACCGTTGTATCCGTCTTTGCGACCCGCTTAGCAATGCTAACGGCCTTGATCATCGGTTGAGACTGCCCTACGATATTAGCGAAGTTGTGTTTATCGCTAACCTTGGCCTCCAACTCGTGTACTTTAAACTGTAGTAGCGCTTTTTCAACTGCCTTATTGACCAGTGGAATGATCTTATTGTTGTCATCCCCTTTGGTGATGTAATCGAAGGCTCCACTCTTGATGGCTTTCACACCATCCTTAATGGTCCCAAAGGCAGTAAGCATGATAATCTCTGCCAGAGGTTGCTTTTCCTTGAGTTTGGGAATAAGCTCTACCCCATTGGCATCTGGCAATTTCACATCACAAATCACCGTATGAATTTCTTCCTTTTCCAAGACCTTAAGGCCCTTGGTAGCATTCTCTGCTTGCAGGACCTGATAATCTTCTAGCCTTATAATACGAGTGAGAAGGTTGCGGATATCGTCTTCGTCATCAATGATGAGGATCGTTGCTTTTGGCATCTACCTGGAAATTTTTTCAGGGCAAAGGTCCACAATTTTTAGAATATGGATTGTGTGCCAGGTGGCAAGAGTTTTCTTAGAGTAGAAAAGAATATATATATTCGAAGCGAAGTGGTTTGGGAAAGTTGTCGCGAAGCCCATGCACTAATCAACGAGGCATGAATAAACGTATCCGTAGGGCAACTACGAAGTAATTTGAGCCTGTGAACCGCGAAGAGTTCGATTGGCCTGGGTTAGCCTTCCCGGGCATTCGGTGGGCAACGATGTAGACGGTTACAGAGGCGAGTAAGAACAACTCAAGCCATTTGGCTTCGGACAAATAAAAGACTACTCCTGTAATCCCCAGACCCAGTCTCCATTAACGTCGAAGTACCCCACCTTATCTCCTTGCTCTACTCGGAACAAGCCTTCACCGGCGTAGCTGATATATTCGTAGTCGGGTTGAACGATGACTTCCCCTTTCAGATTGGACAAGCCGTTGAAGCCATTGATGCGGACTTTAGCGTAGCCGTTCTCAAATTGCGAAATCTTATCATACTTGGGTGGAATGATTTCGATACCTTTTTGATTGATTACCCCCCACTTACCATTCAATTGTACGACCGCCACTCCGTGTTGAAAAGGACTGGCCTTTTCGTAGTACCCATCGTATAAACCGACTTGGGCGGTGATATAGTAGAACCGGTATTTTTCGTCGCGCACTAAACCTCGACCTTCGCTAAATTCGTAGAGATAATTGATTGAAGGCTCAATGATAAAGCCACCTTCTTCATTGATGACTCCGGCTTTCCGTTGTCCTCTATAGACCACCGCCTTACCATCGGCAAAATCTAAACATTTACTAAATTCTAGCGCCACGGTAACCTCGCCTCGCTTATCAATATAGCCACATTGACCGTCTTTTTGGACAGATGCTATGCCTTCCGAAAATTGGGATACCTTTGAATATACGGGTGAAACGACTAGACGCCCCTTCAGATTGATAAACCCGTATCCGTCTTTCGTTTTCACTGCCGCCATTCCTTCTCGGTAGGGCTTTATTTCCCGGAACGGCTGGGAGGTTAAGAGCACGCCTGTTTGATCGATAACTCCATAGCGAATCCGTTCGTTTCCGTAACAGACCTTAGCGAGGCCATTAGCATCATAATCGTAAATAATTGAGTACTTGGGGCGCATAACATACTTCCCGTTAGTATCGATCAAACCGTACTTTTGATCTTCTACTACCCGAGCTACTTCCCCTTCAAAATCGTGGGCTTTACTGAAGGTTACCGGAATCGCTATAGCACCCGATGGATCAATATACCCGTAGTGCCCACCTTCCAAAAACCAAGCTAAACCATTCTTAAAGTTACCCGCTCGAGTGAAGTTAAACTCAATAGCAGTGTTGCCTTGCTTATCAATAAAGCCCCATCGAGGACCTACTTTTACCGCCGCTAAACCTTCGCTGAAATCACTAACGGCTGTAAATCTACAGGGAATGACTTCTAGGCCATTCCGGTCTACAAAGCCCCAAAGACCTTGCCGCTTAACTGCCAAACGACCTTCGCTAAACTTCCCAATTTCATCGAATTGAAACCGTACTTTCAATCGACCCAGGGTGTCGATCAAACCGTATTTCTCTTCTTCCTTGAATAATTGAACAATTTTATTGTCCGTATTTTCTAAGAAATTGATTCGGTCGTAGGCGCATTGGATCAACTCTTTTCCTTTCACACTAACCATACCCCATTTTCCATCACATTGTACAATACCCACTTCGTTAACGAAGGGTTGGGCAAAGGCATATTTAGGAGCAACTACTAGCTGACCCAGCGTATCCATGTATCCCCAAACACAATGCTTACAGGTGAGGGATGCCGATTTGGCAAAATCTAAGTCATGTAGGGTATAGTCCGTTAGGTAGTTATTACTCAGGTGCCCATTCAAATATTCGTGTAAAGGCTCAATCCCATTCTTTCCAGGATCCATACTTCCAGATAGCTTACCCCGTACGCTTACGGGTGCCAAACCATTCTCAAAAGGACCTATGTAGGCGAAGTCCTTTCGCAAGATCTTTCCATTTCGGGCAATGAGGCCATGCCTCCCGTTGGAAAAGATACAGCGTGCCGCCGGTTTCCCAGCTCGAAAATCTTCCAAGCGAATATCCCAGAGATACAGTTCCGACACCAAAAGCCCTACATCATTGGCCACCACACCGTAGGCCATTTCAAAGCGATAAGAAGTTCGGTCAAAATCGTAACTACGGGCCTGTTTGATCCCTACTAAGGTGAACCCGAACTCCGGATAAACGATGATGCGGTCAAAGGAGGGCTCAATCTGCATACTGCCATCCGTCAAACTACGCAGGCCCCAAAGGTCATCTTTACTTGAGTAAAACCATTCGAAGTCATCCAAAATATAGGCTGTTTCAAAGGCTGGAGGCGGCGGTGTTTTCTTGCCGATTTGCAGCGTTAAATGGCGATTAAACTTTTGTTCATCTAAAAGGAACCCTTCTTCGCTTACCTGGAAAAGAGTAAGCCGTTCTTTTTTGTAAGCCTTAACCGATCGACCGTATATTTCAATGCGGTCGTAATCCGCTTCTAAAAGTAGGTATCCCGTTTTATTCGTTACTCCAAATTTACGCCCTTCTCGTACGAGACAGATTGACCCTTGAAGAGGACCTATGTAGTCAAAATCAAAGGGGATGTATAAAGAGTCTTGCGGACCCACAACGCCCCATCTTCCCCCCCGGTTAACCCGGTAGCGATTCGCTCCAAACGCTTGAATTTCCTGGTAGTGGGGTCCGAGAATTTCACGGCCAGCAGCGTCTAAGATGCCAAGCAAACGGTTGCGTTTGCTAATGGCCAATTCTTCAGAAAAAAGATAAAAACCATCAAAGGCCTGATGGTTAACAATCAATTGATTTTTTACAGAGTACAAAAAAGCCTTGCTTTGCTTGCGGAGTTGAACGAAGTTTTCGGAGATTACTTCGTAAGACTGATAGCGGGGCGGTAATAAGAATCCAGTTTGGCCATTGACAATACCCCAGCGGTCATTCTTCTGAAAAAAGATTAGATCTTCTTGGTGAATTCTGATTTCTTCCGCCTGGGTAGGAAAGATAATTGTTCCATCTAACTTCACTAGCCCAAGCATCCCCTCCCGAGTGGTTCGGAAGAATGGGTAATTGGGATCTAGCTGAATTCGGTCGTATTTGGCTGGCACCAATTTATTGCCGGTGTGGTCTACCACTCCCCATCCAGAAGGTATATGGTAAGCCAAGATATTATCTCCAAGTACCCGTAAATCTTCGTAGGCCTCTTCTAGTACCGTCTCTCCTTTTAGATTAATCACGCGCCATTGGCTTTCTGATCGCACCGATATAAATTGAGCATTCAAAATCTTAAGGTCTTCGTAGATGGGGGCAACCATTTCTTTTCCTTTTGGCCCAAGTAATCCAACCCGCCCTCGCTTTTGCATCACTGCATAACCAAAGGCTTTGAATTCACCGATGGCGTCGTACTCAGGAGCTAGTACTAATTTGCCATCTGCATTCATCAGTCCCCATTTTTCCTGGACCTTTACCGGAAAAAAGGATTGCCCGACTGCCGACGGGGAAACCAAAATGCATACCATCAAGCAATAAAATCCTATACGCATAGGTGGTGTCCGATTACTTTTTTTGTACTTGCTTATTTGGAGCTAATGCCAGCTAATGAGTTT
>JBCDIO010000360.1:0-4922 GCA_038748815.1 Bacteroidota bacterium | reverse complement strand
GCCTACTTGGAAGAATTAGTCCTGGAAACCTACCGGGCTGCGGTACCCAAATTTGTAATTGATCAGCCCGGTAAGAAAGTCTACGGGCTAAAGTCTACTACGGATCTGGAATTTCTGTTTAAGGTGTATCCATCGGCCAAGGTGATTACCATTATTCGCGATGGTCGCGATGTGGCTACTTCTAAGCGATTCCACATGCAAAAACGGGGTGCTTTCTTTCATGGCGACGAAAAATCTCGGCTGTTGTATGCACTTAACGCTAACAAGTTGACCAAAAAGGTCGTTTTTGGCCTTCGCCGCTATTTAGGTTGGTTTGGCGAGGAGCATTTTAAGACCTATAACAACGATAATATGAAGTTTACGGAGGCTTCGTTAAAGAAGTTCTCCCGAGACTGGTATTTGACCACCAGCTTCATTCTCAAATTTCAAAAACAGTTCCCGGAGCAGTTTTTGGTGGTACGGTACGAAGATATGAAGCAACGCCAAGGCGAAACGCTGGCTAAAATATTTGCCTTTCTAGGAGTACGTTCGGATGAAGAAGTGCTTGCAGAAGTAATGGATGCTACGGACTTTAAAAAGCTGAAAAGCAACCAAAAGGATAGCTTCTTTCGCAAAGGAGCCCTGGGTGATTGGCAAAATTATTTTACGGATGCTGATAAGCGTTTGTTCAAGCAGCAAACCGAAAATCTTTTGATCGAACTGGGCTATGCTAAAGACCAGAATTGGTAATTGATTATGGAAAACCCTCCCTTTTTTATCATTGGTGCTCCCCGTTCGGGAACGACTCTGCTGTCGGTACTGCTGGCTAATCATCCGGAGGTGTACATTGATGGAGACTCGGTTGGTCTGAGCCTAGCCGAAAACATCGAACGGTATAAGGTCCGCCTTTCTCTAGATTTGAGTCGGCCACGAAAAGAGGTTCTCCAGGAGGTGATTGAAGGGAGTTATAAGAACCGCTTAGCCCGTATTTTTGACGTAAATCAATTGGATCAATTCCCGGATGTACGGAGTTATGCTGCCCATTCGATTAAGCAATTTGCCGCCAAACACGGAAAGAAGGTTTGGGGGGATAAAACGCCGGAACTGATCTTCAAAGTACCCGAATTATTACAATGGTTCCCGGACGCCCGTTTCATCCACGTAGTGCGGGATGGGCACGCAAATTCCGTTAGTCTACACAAACGCCAATACATGGATTTGCGACTAGCTACCCAATATTGGAAAGACTGTAATGCCTACGGGCTAGCTCTTGAACACATTCTTGGCAATGCACAATATTTGTTGGTGAAGTACGAAGACGTGCTTAGCCAACCCGCTCAGACCTTGGAAGCGGTCTGCCAGTTTTTAGGCATGCCCTACGAAGCAAGTATGCTGGCGCTCGACCAGAGTGCGGATACTTCCTCGGCAAACTCTTACGTAGGTAAGCAGTTGGATGCTAGCAAGGTGCATCAATGGAAAAAACAGCTGAATAAACAGCAAATCCAAACGGTAGAACTGATTGCGGGTGATTTATTACACCATTTTGGCTATGAGCATGAGACGATGCCCGATCCTAAAGAAGCGCAATCCTTGAGTTATGGTAAACGCTATTGGATCCGGCAGGGAGATATGTGGAAGTTGATGTTTCGAGCCGAACGAGTACAGATGATCGACCGTAAGCTGAACAAAGTACGGTTGCCAATAAAGCGAAGGATAAAAAACTTCTTTCAGGGTACCATTCGTCATACTTTTTCTCACCACGTTATCCGTATTTTTAAGCCGGATGCGAAACAGTAGCCACTGATGCAACAACCTGTGATTCATATTGGCTATAATAAAACGGGTTCAACCTGGTTACAGGAAGAAGTCTTCCCTAACGAAGCATTAGGTTTTCAGTCTTTTCTAACCATTGAAGACCGAGAAAATATATACCGGAGCACCGTCCGTCAGCATGCGATGACCTTTGATCCGGTACCTATACTGAATTACTATCAGCAAGCCCTTAAGAAACACGCAGGGGAGGAGCTGGTACCCATTTTTTCGAACGAACGACTATCGGGTGATCCTCATTCACAAGGCTACGATACCAAAGAATTAGCCGATCGGCTACACCGTATGTGGCCCGAAGCCAAGATTATTATCGTTATACGCGAGCAGAAAAGTATGTTACTATCGACTTACAAGCAGTATATCCGTGCTGGTGGTCCTCGCTCGCTTCGTTCTTACTTTTCGCCGCCGGAGCGGGGGAGTCGCCGGGTACCGATGTTTGCTTTTGACTACTTTGCGTACGATTCGCTGATCCGTTATTATCAATCGCTTTTTGGCAAAGAACAGGTTTTGGTGTTGCCATACGAGCAACTCCGTCAAGAACCCCAAGCTTTTGTAAGTGCTATCCTTACCTTTTCTGGCTTGCCAGCACCATCGACGCAGTTAGAAAAACTAGGATTTAAGCGAAAGATTAATGCGGGTTACGGACCGATTACTCTACGGCTGAAGCGGCAGGTAAATCGTATTTTTATTGACAATGGCCTTAATCCTGGTGCTTGGTTTTCGATGCCTTACGGAGTAGAACGGAGAATTGTTGCCATTTTGCAACAACTAGATCGCCTACTTCCTAAGCCTTTGCGCACTCGTAGTGAGCAGAAAATGAAAGCCTATATTGCCCGTGCGGTAAAAGGCCGTTACGCTCGTAGCAATCAAAAGGTGGAAGAACTCACCGGTGTAAATCTCCGTGCGTTTGGATACGACCTGTAATGGACGAAAAGTAATTGTTATTTAGGTAATTCATAGGAGTTACCGAATCCCCCAACTCATTAATTCTTAAGACCATGAAATACTCATTGCTTGACAAGGCTATTCATAAGGATAAATTCATTGGACGTCGGTATGTAAAGTCGACCGGAGCGAATCGAGAAAAGTTACTGCGTTTTCGGGAGTCTTTCAATCGTCCAACCATTGAGAAACGAACTAAAATAGCCCAAGAAATGGCGTCTTTGGCCCCTTACGAGGTCCGAAACTCAGACGGCTACTTGGTGGTACCCGACGCTGATTTTCCACAGCTAGCTTACATGATCGATCACGCTAACAAAGTAGTTTCGGAGAATGATGTAGAGAAGCTTCGGAAAAATAAGAAGGCGCAATTGATGACGGGTTTGTTAAAGAAGGACACCTTAGATATAGAGAATCCTTTTATGGAGTTTGCTACTAGCGAGGCGATCGTAGCAACGGTATCTAACTATTTGGGAATGATTCCCGTATTGACTAAAGTTGATGTTTGGTATTCGAAGGCAACTGGATCAGATACTTTTCAGAATAGCCAACTCCACCACTGTGATTTCGAGTCTTACCGTCAGCTAAAGTTATTCATCTATTGTACCGACGTGCCTAAAGAATCTGGTCCTTTGGTGCTGATTGATGCAGATAATAGTGATA
Organism: Bacteroidota bacterium; assembly: GCA_038748815.1. Taxonomy (GTDB): domain Bacteria; phylum Bacteroidota; class Bacteroidia; order Chitinophagales; family Saprospiraceae; genus JBCDIO01. The sequence goes on along the minus strand of JBCDIO010000360.1, from coordinate 1,511 downwards.
AGATCCAGAAGAAGATTGATTATCGCTTTGGCCAGAAAGTGGAAGATCGGATCATTGATCCCGTATGCCCACCGGAGCAACAGTTAGTAGCTACCGGATCGAAGGGGAACATGATCTTCGCCGATACTTCTCGCTGTTTTCACTATGGTTCTCGAGTGGCTGGAGAGGGCGTTCCACGCATTGTAATCTTGTTACAGTACTTACGTCCGCAGTCTTTTTTACTCCCCTTAAAGTTTCAAAATAACAGTCCGTTTTCGAGCTTTGCTAAGGCGGATATGCCAGCGTATAAACGACTTTTATTAGGGGCTGAATAATCTTGAAGATTACTGTCAATTAGCTAGAACAACCGCCTGGGGCCATTCGGCCCCAGGCTAACAATCCAACCATTATGCGTCTTTTTGTTGACCGCAAACGCTATCCGAATGCGGCTCCTTTTTACAAGAAGTTGTGGTTCCGTACGGCTGCCCAGTGGACGTCCAGTTTGCGGAAAAAACCAGATTTTATTGTGATTGGAGTGCAGAAAGGAGGTACCTCCTCGATGTATCGCTATTTGGAAAGTCATCCTGGGCTCAAGCTTTCTTATCGAAAGCAGTTGCACTTTTTCGATAAGAACCCTCATAAAGGAATGGGCTTTTATTTGGCTAGTTTTCCGTTGCGGGCCGGCAATAGCGCATATAAAACGGGAGAAGCTTCTCCTTTTTATATCTATCATCCGCATGTGCCGCAGCGAATCTTGGATGCGCTGCCCGAGACTAAGATCATTGCCATGTTGCGTAACCCGATTGACCGGGCGTATTCGCACTATGTGATGAAAGTAGACCAAGGTTGGGAAAAGACTCCTACCTTCGAGGAAGCGATTGATCTTGAGCAGCAACGGATTGCAGCCGATTACCAACGGATGGTAGAAGATCCTTCTTTCTACAGCAACGATGTTCGAAATTTCTCGTATTTGACCCGTGGGCATTATCAGGAGCAACTGAAGCGATGGTTCGATATTTATGATCGAAATCAAATTTTGGTCTTAAACAGCGAAGCTTTTTTTGCGGACCCAATGACCGGACTGCGCAAAGTATATGACTTTATAGGAATTAGTGACTACAAGCCAAAAGATTTAAAAGTGTATAACCAGCGGTTCTATTCCCCTATGGAAGCAGAAACCCGCGAACGCCTTCGCCAATATTACCTACCACATAATGAAAAGCTCTACGACTTATTAGGAGAGCAATACGATTGGGACGAGCCCATCACTGCTAAGCGACCTTCTTAAGCAGTATTTAGGAATAATAAAAAACCAATAATATGATCGCTGAGTTCTCGCGTGAGAACCTAAAAGACTCCTCAAAAGTCATATTACATGACTTTAAGTCTGACTCCGACACATTATTTATGTGTTTCTCGGGTTTGGGGCTAGAGGGTAGGGTACCACCATTTGAGTTTGCCGGGGTTCTACGCAACTATGACGTAAAGAAACTCTTCGTTCGCGACACCTTTAATCTGATTTTTCATAATGG
>JBCDIO010000359.1:0-4924 GCA_038748815.1 Bacteroidota bacterium | reverse complement strand
CTTAGCGACCTTTGCGAGAAAACGTGTAAGCCATCCTCTGCGTTTCTTTGCGAGTCCTTAGCGACCTTTGCGAGAAAACGTGTAAGCAATCCTCTGCGTTTCTTTGCGAGTCCTTAGCGACCTTTGCGAAAAGAAGTGCAACTCATCCACTGCGTCACTTTACGAGTCCTTAGCGACCTTTGCGAGAAAACCGACAACCCCTCCTCGGTGTTTTTTTACGAGTCCTTAGCGAAATTTGCGAGAAAACGGACAATCAGGCTGGAATAAGAGGGGTACCATCGCTATGTTAAAGCCCGAAAGCGTAACTAAATCCTCCGGTAACAGTGATGAAATTCAACCAATTACTTACAAAGCCATCACCCGGACCATCAACGTCGCCGGTACCAACAGCTCCGCCTCCTAAATAGCGAAGATTAAGAAAAGAGCGTACGGGTTGATCAAATTTCACGCCCAGACGTAGACTAGCATCCAAAATGGCCCCAACAACTTCATTGTCACTACCATTTAAGTAGCTGATTGGAGCATAAATTCCATCGGCTTCTAATTCCGCAAAGATTCGATCGTTGATATCCAGCGATGACTTGATCTTAAAAGCCGGTACGATACCCACATCTCGATTCGTCCGAAAACGAGTACCATCTAACGATTCAAAGGAGATAGTCGCATTCCGAATCTGAATCGTTGCTCCGATGGCCAGCTTGAATCGTTCTCGTTCCGAGAATAACTCACCGGTATAGCTTAGGCGATAAAAAGGGAAGTTGTATAAGAGGTTCACTCCTGTATTGGCTGGGAAGGTCAGATCATCAACGATGAGGTCTTCCTGTAGCAGAACCTGGGACTCTAAGCGAAGCGGTTGATAAAGCAAGTAAAAAGTGGTCTTCTTACCAAAGTGTAAATCAAGCGATAGACGGGAGACCGGGAATAGTACATCCTGGCCACCGTCGGTTCGGTAGTTAAACTCCGTACCTGAATTACTGAACTGTATGCGGTGATCGGCCACGGCCAAAAAACCTAGTTCTATGTTTCCAACGAGCTTAAAGTTTTTTGTTTCGGCGATGCTAGCCTCCGTTTGAGCCCAACTACTCATTGAAACCAGCATAAAGACTAATAGCAAGATATAATTTTTCATAACAGTCGAATTTTTGAATACAATCCTGATCATTCTAAAAAGTTTAGAAATTCGACTAAACCTGGTATGAAATGTAGCGTTTTGGTCAATACGATTGGTGTGGAAAAGGTGCTACAATCAGGCCATTTTGCTGGGGGTTATAATAAATAGTGGGCTTTAGATAGGCTTTTGTATTTGCTTCATGCTCATACTCTCTGGTTTATGCTAGCTTTACAAAGCCCAAGACTTTATGAATCATCAAGATATATCCTATGGGTAATCCCTTTTCCCAAAGTATTACGGTAACCGCAACGATAAAGGCACCAAGGTCTTCCGTTTGGAAGGTGCTGACTGATTTTGAACAGTACGGCGAGTGGAATTCGTTTACGCCCTCTGCGGACGTTGCGTTTTACCCCGGGGGAAAGGTTCATTTAGAAGCCCATATGGGCAAAAAAGGTAAACCCTGGAGGCTCAATCTCCAGGTGTACGAAGTAGTGGACGGCCATTCGTTTAGCTGGGGAATGCACGCTCTTTTTCCCTTACAGGCAATCCGGCATCAACGCCTAGAGGAGATCGATGCAAAGACTACTCGCTATATTTCCCACGAAACATTCCGAGGTCCATTGGTACCCTTAGTACTTTGGATATACCGAACAAGAATTATCGCCGGTATTGAAGCGGTAGCTCAGGGGCTAGGTGAGGAAGTGGAAAAGATACGCTAAGTTCAGTGGGGGGCTGCTCAATAGGACAAGCCAACTTTCTGCCGCAAATACCGATCAGACGGTATTTGGGCCAACATAAAATGGGCAACGTCCGCTCGGGAAATCCGCAATTTGATCTTTTCAGTAACCGGGAATCCTTCTTTGTAATGCCCCGTGAAAGCCCCATTCGTTAAACTAGCGGGTCGGGCAATGACCCAGTCTAGCGTGGATTGTTCAACAAATTGTTCTTGGAGGGCGTGATCCTTGAAGGCATTCTTCAAGATAATTGGAATAATTAGATAGGTCATATACCAGGGCATCATTGGCTCCGAATCACCGTAGCCTAGGGAAGCCAGTGTAATCAATTTCCGAACACCTTCGGCTTCCATCGCCTGGATGATCTTTTCGGTGCCTAAGGCACGCACCATGGTTTTATCCGCGGCACGAGTTCCCAGACAAGATAAAACGGCTTCTTTCCCAGCAACAACTTGACGAACGTCCTCGTAGTTAAAGGCATCCCCTTGGATGATATGCAGGCGGTCGTGCTTGATGTCTAGTTTGCTAGGGGTGCGAACGAGTGCCGTTACTTCGTAGCCTTGGTCTAGGGCTTGTTGAACGAGGGCTATCCCCGTGGGACCGGTTGCGCCAAATAGAGCAATATGGGAGGAGGCCATAAAGGGTGAGTCTTTTCTTAATTAGATGATTCTACTCCGAAAAGGTAGGCAGATATCGATTAAAATCGGCACGGATTTCCAAGAAAGATGATTTATTACCTTGTTGTGGACTACTCCCTACGCGCAAACCCCTGCTGCCTTAGTTTGGTGAGCAATTGATCAGAGCCAAAAACTAAATAGTGGTTCGTTCCATCGGGCTTAAGAATACTTTCTGGATACACATACTGGAATCGCTGCTCACTACCCAAGGCTTGGATAATCGAATTGATTCGATGCACGAATCCCTTATCCATAATTTTTAGCCGATCGTTGACCGGGATTTCAAAAACGGTATCGGCTGTTTCGGCCAGAATTTTCTTACCGGTCTCGTCTTGCTCCAGCGATTCAATATTCTCATACAGACCCGCTTTCTGAAGAAGTTCTTTGCTCAGCTCTGTGTATCTATCAATGGTGTTCACTTCATGTATGGCAATCTGCTGTATTGGAATATTTTTAGTAAGCTCGGTAAATGCTACTATCTGTCCGGCAACGGGATCGAAACCGTGGGCTTTTAATTCGCTGTAGTACTGATAGGTTGTATCAGTGGTCAGGTACCAGATAATAAAAGCGAAAGCAGCAATGTAGGTGACGCTGGCTATGATACTCGATAGGGTTTGGGAGCCCAGAAAGCCAAATAGTAGGAAGGCAATATTCAGGGCGCATAATATACTGGTAACCGTTACCGCCCAATTTTGCCCGGCCAGTAGTTGGTGGCCTAAAACGCCGTAGAAAGCCAGCTTCACCACGGACAGCGTAAAGTTGGAGGAGCCTTCGAAGAAAACATCTATTAGAAACTGGAGGATTCCCAATAATAGGAAGAAAAAAGTGATAAGAATTACTCTTCGCCGGGCGGAGAAATAGATTTCGTAGTGAGACATCATTTGGTTGTTGGAGTTCATTATTGGAGATTCAGTTTGCAACTGCCCTCCCTTTTGGGTTGTACAAAATAATACAAAGGAACGAATTGCATACACCGAATTTAAAACTCCAAATGATGGCCTAAGATACTTTTACCAATCATATATGGCTCATTCTAGGAACGACCTAGCATTTGACTCATTTTTAATGACTCATTTCTGAAGTATAAAACGGACACATAGTTCATTAATCGTCTAGCTTTGTCTCCTCTAACTAAAAAGATAACAATGAAAATTCGATACTGCTTTTTGTTACTAACGCTTTGCGTTGGTTTCTCAACAGTTGCTCAGGTTGATCTAGAAGATGGATTGGTAGGTCATTATCCATTTAATGGCTCAGTAGATGATGTTACAGATTTTGCGAACAACGGGATGAATTCTGGGGCAATTTCAGCAGAAGGTTTTGACGGCATTACCAACGGAGCTTGGGAATTCGATGGAGCTACGGCTTTCTTACAAATCCCCCATAGTCCGCAAAACGATTTTATGAGCGCGGAATCCTTTGCTATTAGTATTTGGCTAAAGATGCCTGAGACGCAGGGTTCTACTAGCAGCTTTGCCCAAATATTGATGAAATGGACCACACAGGCTTTTGTTCCGTATCCTTATGATCTTCGATTGCAAACCGAAAATTCTAGCACTTCTGGAATGGTAACAACCAGACGTTATGATGGAGAAGCGGTGGGATGTATTGGGGAAAGTATAGCGATTGCCTCCAATAATTCACTAAATGATAATACCTGGCACCATCTTGTATACCAGAAAGAGGCGAGTACCAATGAGCTCCAATATTACGTAGATGGAGTCTTGCAGGGAGCTAGCCAGGATACGCTTCAATGCGAGGTAAGCAACTCGGCGGATCTGCGTTTTGGTCGTCGGGAGGGAACCTTCTCCTTTCCGTTTAAAGGTGCATTGGATGAGTTTCGGATTTATGAGCGAGCATTGAATGAAGATGAAATTATAGCATTATCATCGATACCTAGTTCTGTGAAAAAGCTATCTAAAGCACCTTCGCTTAGTCTATTTCCCAACCCAGTCTCCGGAGATCACTTGACTGTACGTGCTTCCGAAGAAATTCTTAGTATTCAATTAATGGATCTGAATGGAAATAGGTGGAAAGAGTATGAGGGACAATCGGAGGTCAATGTCTCTGGGCTTTCCCAAGGTGTTTATATAATGCGCATCCAATTTAAAGAGCACACCGTGTTGAAACGCTTCCTTCGTTGGTAAGCCAAAAAGCCTAATGAAGGATTCAATAAGTGAAGGCCATCGTTCACTAAATAGGGAAAAAATCTTGCAAAAAGTTTGAGTAGCTTAGATAAGTAAGAAGAATTATTCCTTGGGCTATTTACCCATACTAGGTCTGTGATAACAAGCTTGACTACTGGCCGGGGGCTTTGTGGAGGTTTGTTTAGGCTTAACTTTCTAGCTTCTGCTTGACCTAATTTTATCTAAGCAACTTATTATTATGGCTATACGATTTCT
>JBCDIO010000358.1:0-4934 GCA_038748815.1 Bacteroidota bacterium | reverse complement strand
GCTTAAGGCCATCGAGGACTTCAAACTTACCTATCCTGAAACGGAGGTTGTGATGTACGACCCGGTTTCTTCGGCGGCTCTCTTGGATGCCAACCAAGAAAACTTCGGCATGCGGGTAGTTCCTAGTTACCACTTCGCCGAAGCGGATGTAATCGTAAGCTTTGGAGCAGATTTCCTTGGATCTTGGATTTCTCCTACGGAGTATAGCCACGGATATACCGAGAATCGGATCATCCACGATTTGGATCATCCTAAGATGTCTCGTCACATCCACGTTGAAAGCCACATGTCGTTAACAGGTTCTAACGCGGATAATCGGATTATCATTAAACCTTCTGAGCAAGGAGCGGCTATCGCTACACTTTACAATGAGGTAGCCTCCCTAAATGGAGCTACGCTAGTTGCTGCTCCGCAATTGGATGATAAGACCAAAAAAGCTATGAAGCGCTTAGCTTCAGAGCTACAAAAGAATAAGCAAAAGTCATTGATCGTATCTGGTTCCAATAATAAAGGAGAGCAGATTCTGGTTAATGCAATCAATAATCTATTGGGTAGTTATGGCCACACGATTGGCTTTGATCGGCCATCGTACCAACGGCAAGGTTCGGATCAGGCGGTACAAGCTTTGATCAATAAGATGAACAAAGGGGCTTATGATGCCATTTTTGTCATGGACGTAAACCCTGCTTTCGACCTACCCAATGCCGACGATTTCAGAGCGGCTTTCGAGAAAGTACCCGTAAAGGTTTCTTTCGCTCCTACGCCGAATGATACGGCGGCTATCTGCGACTACGTAACACCTGCGAGCCACTATCTGGAAAGTTGGGGAGATGCCATGCCTAAAAAAGGTGTGTACGCACTCATTCAACCAACAATCAGCCCACTTTTCGATACTCGTCAAGTGGAAGAATGCCTACTACGTTGGTCGGCGAGCCCATCTTTTAATGCAGACTCTACGGCTCCCATGTTCGATTACCTAAAAAGTAATTGGGAGGCGACGGTATTCCCGCAGCAAACCAAATTCGGAACTTTCCAAGTATTCTGGGATAGTAGCCTGCACGATGGGGTTTTTGAAACGGATGTACCTTCCGTTGCGGTTACTTTCACAGGTGATGTGAACAGCGCAGCGGCCATCATCAATAAGCCTTCTTCGGCAGAATACGAACTAGCTATTTTTGAAACCCTGAACGTAGGGGCAGGGCAGTACGCCTCCAACCCTTGGTTACAGGAATTACCCGATCCGGTTATGCGCACGGTTTGGGGTAACTACTTGGCCATTCCAATCGGTTGGGATGGTGGTAACTCGTTTACTTCCTTCAAGAACCTGAACCAAAGTGAACTATACGGAGAGGCAGACTTGATCGATGTAACGGTTAATGGAGCCCCACGTAGGGTAACGGTAGCTCGTCAGTTTGGTCTGAAGAACAATACGTTTGCAATTGCTCTCGGGTATGGCCGCGAGGTTATTTCTCAAACGGGTAAAGATACCGGAGTGAATGTGACGCCTTGGTTGAGTTTCGATAATAATGGATACATCAAATACTACGCGGACATCGAAGCGATTTCCGATAAAGTAGATACCGATAAGCTATTCGCTTGTGTTCAGTACCACCACACTATGGGGGTAACGGGAACAGATCCAGAGACCAACGAAGAAATCAACGTCGACGAAAAGACGGTGATGACACTAGGTTCTGGTTTCCAGGGTGGATTAACCAAGCGGTCCATCATTTACCAAGCGAATCTAAGTGAAATTGAAGAACTGAAAGAGCACATTCACGAGCGTCGCGAAGAGGCGAAGAAGTTGAATGATACGACGCTCTATCCGTTCGAAGAATATTCCGAAAAATACTACAGCCAAGGTCACCACTGGGGACTTTACGTTGATCTCAATGCCTGTACAGGTTGTGGCGCTTGCCAGATTGCTTGTATGGCGGAGAATAATATTCCGATCGTTGGTAAGACCGAGGTAGCTCGTCACCACGAAATGACTTGGTTGCGGATTGACCGCTACTACTACGGGGACTACGAAAACCCCAATGTAGTGTACCAGCCGATGATGTGTCAGCACTGTGATAACGCTCCTTGTGAGAACGTTTGTCCGGTTGCGGCTACCAACCACAGTTCGGAAGGTCTGAATCAGATGACCTATAACCGTTGTATTGGTACGCGTTACTGTGCGAACAACTGTCCGTACAAAGTACGTCGTTTCAACTGGCTGGATTATACCACAGCGGATTTATTCGCGTCCAATGAAAGCTACATCAATGGAGAGGATGTCCCATTCGGAGCAGATAACCTGACTCGGATGGTCTTGAACCCAGATGTGACGGTGCGTTCTCGTGGGGTTATCGAGAAATGTAGCTTCTGCGTACAGCGGATCCAGGAAGGTAAGCTAACGGCCAAGCGGGAAAAACGCCGTCTACGAGATGGTGATGTCAAAGGAGCTTGTGTTTCTGCTTGCCCAACGGGTGGAATTGTCTTCGGTGACATGAACGATCCAGAGAGTCAGATTTCTCAACGCTTAGATCGCGATCTAAACTACCGCGTACTAGAAGAAACGAACACGCAAGCGTCTGTCTTCTACTCGGCGAAAGTGATCAATCGCGACGAAGAACTAAGCTAATCGGAATACAACATTTAAAAGCAACGAATTAACTATAGACAATGAGTGCACCAGTTTCAACGATTCGGGATCCATTAATTGAAGGTGGAAAATCGTATCACCAGATGACGGAGGATATCTGTTCTCCAACGGAGCGCACCCCAAGTGCCGCTTGGATCATCTGTTTCATTCTTGCCATCACCGGTTTGGCACTATACGTATTCTGTCTGGGTTGGACAATCTGGATTGGTATTGGTAGTTGGAACCTAAACCGGACCATTGGTTGGGGGTATGATATTACCAACTTCGTTTGGTGGGTAGGTATCGGTCACGCTGGTACGTTGATCTCGGCCATCCTCTTATTATTCCGACAGAAATGGAGGACTGGGGTAAACCGGGCGGCGGAAGCGATGACGATCTTCGCGGTTGTCTGCGCCGGTCAGTTCCCATTAATTCACATGGGACGTCTTTGGTTGGCCTTCTTTATCTTCCCTTACCCGAACACCCGTGGACCATTGTGGGTGAACTTCAACTCACCGCTCCTCTGGGACGTATTTGCGATCTCCACGTACTTAACCGTATCCCTTCTCTTCTGGTATACGGGACTAGTGCCGGATTTTGCGACTCTACGGGACCGCTCACAGGGGATCCGTCGTAAGATCTATAACGTTCTTTCTTTCGGTTGGACGGGTGCTGCCAAGCACTGGCAACGTTGGGAGGCACTTGCGTTGATTTTAGCCGGATTGTCTACACCACTGGTACTTTCGGTACACACCATTGTATCTTTTGACTTTGCTACATCGGTTATTCCCGGATGGCACACTACGATCTTCCCGCCGTACTTTGTTGCTGGTGCGGTATTTTCAGGGTTCGCTATGGTACAAACCCTGATGTTGATGACTCGGAAGATTCTTAAGCTAGAACAATATATTACCATTGCGCATATCGAAAGTATGAACAAGGTAATTCTGGTAACCGGTACGATCGTTGGGGTTGCTTACCTGACGGAGCTGTTTATCGCTTGGTATTCCGGATATATTTACGAGCAGTTCGCTTTCTACAACCGGGTTTTGGGGCCATACTATTGGTCCTACATCGGTATGATGGCTTGTAACGTAATCTCGCCGCAGATTTTCTGGGTACGTAGTTTACGTCGGAGTGTCTACTGGACCTTTGTGATGTCGATCTTTGTGAATATTGGTATGTGGTTTGAGCGTTTTGTAATCATTGCTACCACTCTGGCTCGGGATTACTTGCCATCAAGTTGGTCTTATTATGGTCCGACCTGGGTAGAGATTGGTCTATTCGTCGGAACGCTCGGATTATTCTTTACACTCTTCCTCATCTTTACACGGGTAGCACCGGTAGTAGCTTTGGCAGAGGTGAAATCAATCTTGAAGACTTCTGGCGACCAATATACTGGTCCAGAGGCTGAGGCCAGGAAAGCTGCTTCTGCGGAAGGAGTACACTAACAATTGAAAACATTAGCAAAAGAGCATTATAATGAGTGCACAACCAACAGAGGTGCTTTACGGCCTTTACAACGACGAGGTAGAACTACTGGATGCAGTAGTGAAGGCTCGGGCCGATCATCTGGATATTTTCAATGTGTTTACGCCTTTTCCGGTACACGGATTGGACGATGCAATGGGTTTATCCGAAAGTCGCCTACATATTGCGGGCTTTATTTATGGAGCAATTGGTTCGACGTTTGGTTTTGGCTTTATGACTTGGGTTTTTACTCGGGACTGGCCGATTATCTTCGGTGGTAAGCCGTACTGGTCTGCACCTGCTTTCATTCCGATTACTTTTGAGTTGACGGTCTTGTTTGCTGCGGTAGGAATGGTAGTTACTTTTTACACCGTTTGTGGAATGTGGCCCGGAGTGGTCAATCCTACCCTGGATGATCGGATTACCGATGACAAGTTCTGTCTAGCATTTGCTACGAACGGGTACTCGGACGAGCAGGTTCAAAAGCTTAAAAACTTCTTTCAGGAGACTACGGCTGCTGAAGTGCATGAAAAAACAGTGGACTACACCCGATAATCAGCGTTGCCTTTCGAAAGGGCCCAAAAATATATATGATGCGAGATTTCAAAAATATAATGTTGGTACTGGCGGTTGGCATGCTTCTGTGGATGTCATCTTGTCAGCAGCCTGGGGTAAATTCGCCCGGTAGCGAATATATGCCAGATATGGGGCACTCTATTGCCTACGAAGCCAATGTGCATTCTTACTACTATTTCAATACCTGGGATAGTGCCAGCGTGGTTAAGTCGAAAGATATGAGTGTTCCACGCGAGCCAGTAGCAGGTACTGTGCCCCGTGG
>JBCDIO010000357.1:0-4945 GCA_038748815.1 Bacteroidota bacterium | reverse complement strand
TTGAGGAAGAATTGGCAACGGTTTTGTTCCTGATGCTCCAATTGGAGAAACCTCTTCTCTTAGAGGGTAATCCAGGAGTTGGAAAAACGAAAGTCGCCTATATTCTTTCTGATCTCTTGGGATACGAATTGATCCGCTTGCAATGTTACGAGGGGCTTGATGTCAATAATGCCATTTACGAATGGAACTATCAGAAGCAAATTCTGGGCATCAAACTACACGAACAGAGCAGCAAATCCGTCGAAGAGAAGGAAGCGATGATCTTTGGAGAAGAGTACTTGCTCAAGCGGCCTTTGCTGCAAGCAATTTCTTCCGAAAAGAAAACCATCCTGCTCATTGACGAAATCGATCGAGCCGACGAAGAATTCGAAGCGTTCTTACTGGAGTTACTATCTGATTTCCAGATTAGTATCCCCGAGATGGGCACGATTCGCTCTTCGCACAAACCGATTGTGGTCTTAACATCGAATCGAACACGTGAATTGAGCGACGCCCTCAAAAGACGTTGTTTGTACCACTGGGTAGAATACCCGTCGATGGATAAAGAATTGAAGATCATCAAAAAGCACATGCCACATATTGAGGAGCAGCTGGCTCAACAAATTGTAGCGTATGTCAATAAGATTCGTACGCTAAAACTGGATAAATCATCGGGAATTGCCGAAACGATTGATTGGGCAAAAGGGATCGCCCTTTTAAATGGCTCCGACGGTGCACCGTACAAAAGCCTGTCCTGCTTGCTTAAATCAGATCACGATATCAAGCTCGTTACCGAAGAAATTTTCTAACCTGTTTGCCGATTTAGCGAATCTCTCCGATGGGCTAAATCGGCAAATTCCTTTTCCACCAATAAAAAATTGTAGCCATGTCTTTGAAAGAATACAAAGAAAACGAAGAGACTCGCCAAGACGAAGCCAAAAAAGCAAGTGCTCATTACAAGTCTGTCAACCTGCCCGGAGATCGTACCTTCGAAGTGGACACTGACGCTGTGAGAAAACGAATCGCACAGATGAAAGAAGAAGCGGCTAAACCCAATCACAAGAAATAAGGATTGTCTTTGGATCATTTCACAGATTACTCCTCTTTTTCGGAGGCCATCATTGGTTTTGTTCAAGAAGCCCGTCGCCATGGATTTAAGACGGGTATTCAGTGCAGTCACGATACCGTAGCGACCGCCCTGGAAGGTATTTGGCTCGACCGAGACCTTTTTGAATACGCCTTGGCCTCCCTCTTTTGCCAGGAAAAAGAGGAGCGTGAGCGATTCCAGCAAATCTACACCCGATTCTGGCGTAGTCGCCAATCTAGAATCCAACTTAAACACAAAAACAACAACCAAAAACGCGTTCACAGAAATAGCTCCAGTATTGCTGTGATGATTGGCACGGGAAAGATCGAGGAAGGAAAAGATGCCAAGGAGTCGAAGAATACCTCTGGCGCCAATGCTAAAGAAACCTTGAAAACGACGGATTTCTCTATGCTGACCGTCTCCCAATCGGAACTGCTCGACGAATTAGCCGAGCGTCTGGTACGAGAAATGAGCCTGCGCATTAAGCGCAAGCGGAAGAAATCGAAAAAAGGAAGCATTGATATGGCGACCTCTATTCGTAAAAATATCCAAAACGGAGGCACCCTTATCAACTTAGCTCACCGTAAACGCAAAAAGGAACAGTACCGTTTATTGGTACTCCTAGATGTTAGTGGCTCTATGGATAAATACTCCTTCTATCTATTGAAATTTCTCTGGGCTCTCAAGGCCCATTTTAAAGACTTTGAAGCCTTTGCGTTTAGCACCACCATGATGCGGATCACGGACCAATTGGCCGAGAAAGATATGGCCGCCGCTTTATTCCGGGTTTCCCAAACCGCCAATCATTGGTCTAGCGGTACCAAGATCGGCGATTGCCTGCAATCCTTTAACGACCAGTTTGCGAAGCGGCATCTCAATGGAAACACCCTTACAGTTATCCTGAGTGACGGGCTAGACACCGGAGAAACAATAACCCTGGAAGAAGCCGTCCAAAAAATTAAGCTTCGTTCCAAGAAATTGATTTGGCTCAATCCACTCAAAGGAATGAAAGGATACGAGCCCATTCAGCGAGGTATGGCAACCGCACTCCCTTTATTAAATCACTTCCAATCAGCTCATAACTTAGAGAGCTTGTTACAGTTGGAAAATATATTGATCGATGCGTAACATCTTTTTAGAAAAAGCGATCAGCTTGAATAAAAAAGCGGAAGCCTACGCTACCGCCATGATTGTCCGCCGAAAATTCCGTCTTCCGGTAAACCGGGAGACAAAGCGATTATTACCGCAGATGGCCAAATCCACGGTTGGATCGGGGGTGGCTGCACTCGGGGTATTGTACTGAAAGAGGCCCTCGCATCCCTGCAAGACAGCAAGCCTCGCATGGTCAATATTAGCCCAGATGCCTCGGAAAAAAGTACCAATAACACCAAAGTATACAGTATGACTTGCCAGAGTGGAGGAGAAGTGGAAGTTTATATTGAACCCGTATTACCCAAGCCACATTTACTGATCTTTGGCAAGTCGCACATCGGTATGGCCTTAGCTAAAATTGCCAAAGCCATGGATTACACCGTGGAGGTCGTCATGACAAGTGTCGATCATCATGTCTTTCCTACTGCCGACGCCATTCACGCTATGAGCGATTTTGCAGGAGGAGAAGACTACCAGAATAGCTTCGTGATAGTTTGTACCCAGGGAGAAGGGGATGCCGAAGCCCTACACAAAGCCCTATCGCTCAACACGAGTTATACAGCGTTTGTAGCCAGCCGAAAAAAAGCCAACGCGATCTTCCAGGAAGTTCGACTAAAGGGGGCCACCTTTGATCAACTAAAGACGATCAAGACCCCAGCCGGGCTTGATATTAATGCTAAATTACCGGAAGAAGTTGCCATTAGCATTCTGGCCGAAGTCATTCAAACCTTCCGGACCGAAGAGAAAGAGCAAAAGGAGCAATCTCCGATTGAGCTAGGCAATGACTACTACATGAATCCAGTGTGCAATATTCCCATTCAAAAAAGTACCGCGAAGCACATTCTGGTCTACAACAGCGAGAAGGTATACTTCTGCTGCGACGGCTGTAAGGTGAGCTTTGAGAAGGATCCGGAGAAGTATATGACCAAAGAAAAAGTGGAGGCTTAAGCCTTTTTTCTAAAGAGGTCGGTAGTAAAAGATCGGATGCACTTCTCCGGCCTCATACACATTTTTCCCTCTCGGCAGTTCGATGAAAGCGTCAGCCGTAACCAGGTTCGCAAAATCTCCCGACCCATTGCCTTTCTTAGGCTCTGCCAGAATTTGTCCCTGCTCATTATAGCTGAGGGATACTTCCAAGAAGTACGTTAAGTCCGGCTTAAACTGCACCTCTTTGGTGAGCAAAGCCATGGGGCGAGGCGTCTCTTTTTTACCCAGGCTCAAATTGAGCCAGTGGGTGAAATAGCGTTGGAGACAGACGAAGGACGAAACGGGATTACCGGGTAGGGCAAAGGTGGTGCACTGATCCTGGAACTTACCGAACCAGAACGGCTTACCCGGGCGTTGACGAATCTTATGAAATAGCTTTTCTACTCCAAGATTGGTCAGTACTTCTGGCAAATAATCAAACTTCCCCTTGGAGACACCACCACTAAGAATCAGCACATCATAATTTTCCAGATAGTCTTTTAAGCGAAGTGTTAACTCCTCTTTATCATCCGGCAAATGGGCTTCATCGGCCTGAATGCGATAGTTTTGCAGCGTGGTTCGCAGGCGATATACATTCGATCGACGAATTTGGTGGGCAAGTGGCTTCGTATGGATGTCTACCAGTTCATCACCCGTAGAAATCACCATAATCTTAGGAAGCTTGGCCACTTGTACCTGAGCCATTCCAATGCTGGCCCCTATACCTACCTCCGGGGAGGCGATTTGGGTATACGCTGGTACAATCACATCCTGGGCTTTGCGGTCAATCCCCTGAAAATGGATACTCTGTTGATATTCTACGATAGCTTCGTCAATAATTCGAGCTTGCCCATCTTTGATCTCTACATCTTCATACCGGATTACCGTATCCGCGTTTTGGGGCAGAATGGCCCCGGTCATCACCTCTAGGCAGCTACCATTTTCTTGTAGGTGCATTTGGGGTGTACCCGCTGGTGCAATGCCCTCAACCGGGAAGCTTCGCTGGCCTTCTTTGAACGCTTGATACTGGATGGCAATACCATCCATAGTCACCCGATTGTAGGGTGGAAGATCCCGATCCAAGATCCAATCTTCTCGCAAAATTCGGTGCATCCCATCGGAAAGAGCAATGGATTCTGTGCCAAAATCGACGGTGTTTTCGGCAATAATCCGGAGGGCCTGACTTACTTCAATCATGAATAGCTTCGTCTAGTAGTTTTAGAAGGGCAAAAATACCTTTTTTAGGGCGGGGTCAAAACTGGTAGATTAGTACTCCCGCTCGTGGATAGTCCCTTCTTTATGGTGCAAAGAGGTACCTTCCTTATTTCTGAATTTAGCGACGATTTCTGCTGCGATAGAAAGCGCAATTTCTTGCGGTGATTCAGCACCAATTTCTAAGCCGGTGGGGCTATACAAAAAATCGACGGCCTCCATGTCCAAATCTGCAATCTCATCATTCATCTTCCAGAACCGTTTTTTGGGTCCCAACATGCCGATATAAGTCGGACGTTTTTCCACAAAGATGGGTAGCATAGTCATGTCTTTATTATAATCATGCGACATGAGGATAACGGCGGTATACTCATTGACTTCCAGTTCGTGGGCTTGGCTGTAATCCAAGACTCTTTTGGCCTTGTGGAAAAGGGCTTTAGAAAGCTTTTTCGCTTTCCCCACGATATAAATCTCCCAACCTAACTCGTCGGCGATGCCCGCCATCGCGTTCACATCGTAGTTATCCCCTACGATTACAAGTTTTGTTTC
>JBCDIO010000356.1:0-4959 GCA_038748815.1 Bacteroidota bacterium | reverse complement strand
CAGATTTATCTACCAAAATGCTTTAGCATTAAGTTAAGGTTCGCGAAGGTTTCACGCAAAGTTCGCTAAGGTTACGCGAAGGTCGCGGAGTGTCGAAGGTATCTCAGGAAAGGAGGCAGAACGATCTGCGTGCTTTGCGAGTTTTTTGCGCCTGCCTTTAGGGCCTGCCTTTATGGCCTGCCTAAAGGTTCTTTGCGTGAAATAGATATAGGATTACTCCTGTCTAGGCTCCCCTGTAAAAGTCAGAATTCAGGTAGGGCCTGAGATGGATACACAAAGCTCGCTAAAGGTTTAGCTGCTCCCTGCAATGGCTTTGAAACCTCTGTGTCCTTTGCGGGATCTCAGCGTCCTTTGCGTGAACTAAATACGTTGATTGCCACGAGAAGGTTACGTTGAGTTCGCTAAGGGTTTAGCTGCTCCCTGCAATGCGTATGAAACCTCTGCGTGCTTTGCGAGTTCTTTGCGCCTGCCTTTAGGGCCTGCCTTTGTGGCCCGCCTAAAGGTTCTTTGCGTAAAATAGACACATGATTACCGCTACTCAGGCTCCCCTGTGCTCGTTACGTGAATTAGATACTTTGGTTCCCACGCGAAGGTTACACAAAGATCGCTTGGTGTTTCGTTGATCCAGGAATAAAGGCTGAACTATCTACCCCTCGGTATGAACCACATATTATGGCACATCTTACACCTAGGGCAAGGCTAAAAGCCCTTGGCATACTCTTTGCTTCTTTCTAATTAGGGGTAAGCTGATTTTGCCGAAGTAGGCGGCTTTTTATACTTTTCCTAACTCTTCGGTCAGAGATGCGTTAAAAAAATAGTAGAAAGTGTTTATTTAACACTTTTCTATTATATTAGATAAATACAAACTACTTTAGCAGTAGATAAAAGCGTCAAATCCAGACGTACGGAATATTCTACGGAAGATACTTGGGAACAAGCAGAAGTATAGAGTCTGTACTCCCAACTTTACAATGGCACGATTTTTCAATTCATCAAATATTTATTCTCTATGAAGAAATTGTACACTCTATTTGCTTTGTTATTCGTAGCTTCTATGTCTTACGCACAGTTGGTAGAACTTACGGTATCTGTTGACATGAACAACCAAGTCGTTTCTCCAAACGGTCTTTACCTAGCCGGTGACTTACAAAGTGCTGCTGGTGGTTCTCCCTGGACCCCTGGCGATCCAGCATTTGAAATGACGGATCCAGATGGTAATGGTGTTTACTCTTTGACCATCTCCGTGGTGCCCGGTAACTACCAGTACAAGTACGTAAATGACAACATGTGGGGCGTTAACGAAGGTTCTGGTCTATCTGAGGACTGTGGCGTCGGCGACGGTTACGGTGCCTTCAACCGTGGCATCGAAGTACCCGATGAGGAATCCTACACAGAGCCAACTTACATTTATGACTCTTGTGAATTGTCTACCCTGCCCATCAACAGTGTAGCAGAAGCTGTATCTTCCATCGAAGGTATTACCGTTTCTCCGAACCCATTCAACGAGATCGCTTACGTTACTTTTGACAACCCAGCAAACGTTGCTCACCGCGTAACCATCACTACCATGACTGGTCAAGTAGTTTGGGCACAAGATGATGTACGGGATGCGTTCCAGGTAGAGAAAGGAAGCCTTCCTACCGGTTTATACCTAATGACTTTCCAGAACGAAGCTGGTGAGATCGGAGCAGAAAAGTTAATGATCCACTAAGATCGTTCTTCGCTAAGAACGGATAGACAGGCGGCTGGTTACTTACCAGTCGCCTGTCGTATTTTTCCCCCTTCATACGGTCTCCATCTCCCGGATTTCCCTATCTTGCCGGCCGAAAGGTACAAGCAACATGCAAACAAAAAACTGGTGGGTACGAAATGAGTTACGCGTGGCCTGGGCCTGCTACCTGATTCTGGCTAGTATTCCCTTATTTATGCATCTCGATGCGGTGACTTTCTACTCGTGGGACGAGTCTCTGTTCGCCATGCGTACCTACCATATGCTCGAAGAAGGTGCCTTTTGTTACAACTTCAACTACTACGAAGGCTACGGCTATCACCCCAATCTAAAACCACCGCTCACAAGCATTCTTCAGATCATTTCTTGGAAATTGTTTGGTTACTCCGCGCTCGGCTTGCGGTTACCGATTGGTTTGCTGGCATTGCTGACCGGGGGGATTTTGGTGCGGGTGTTTCAGCGTCGCTTTTCGGCCATCTGGACCGGAGTTCTAGCTGGCTTAATCCTCGTCTCTAATACCGGCTACATTCGCGTGCACGTAGCGCGCAGCGGCGATCAAGATGTGGCCACTACGCTTTATATGCTGCTGATTTTTTTGGGCTTCTATCTGTTTATGGAGGCTACCGAAGAAGGGGAGAAGCGGCGTTATCTTCGGCTAACCGGTCTGGCTATGGCCGCAGCTTTGTTTACCAAGACCATTTTTGCTTTTCTTTTTTTACCAGGCTTTTTCCTGTATGCGCTCTACACAAAACAACTCTGGTCGACCCTGCGTCGCTGGGATTTGTGGGTCATCGCGGGAGCCCTCGTCGCCTCCTTCGCGCTTTACAACGTCTACATGGAATGGCAATCGCCCGGCTTTGTAGAAGACTTTATTAAACATGCCCTAGGTCGTTATGTAGTCATTGTGGACCAACACCAGGAGCAGCCTTTTTTCTTCTATTTTATTCGGCTTTGGAAAGAAACCTTCTGGCCTTGGGTCGTGCTGCTGCCAATCCCGATCGTTTTGGCATTTTCCGGTCGAGAACATCCTTACCGCCGCTTAAGTGCCCTAGCCTTTTTCTGCGCGGTAACTTATTTGCTGATTCACTCCTTTTCTAAAACCAAGCTCTCCTGGTACGATGCTCCTTTCTATCCATTGGGAGCTACGTTAGCGGCGATTGGGTTTAGTTTGCTTTGGAAAGAGTTACGATCCTGGGGCACACAATTGGTTTACTTACCACAGGCAACCTTTCTGGCGTATTTTTCCCTTCTTATGATCATGCCTCCGTATATCCAAACCGTGCAGTCGGTTTATATGCCAGAAATCAATTTACTCAATGAGAAGTTTGGAGAGTTTATGGAGAAGACCAAAAAACAGCGTCCAGCATTGATCGATTATACGGTGGTCGCAAAGCCCTACAATCCACAGGCTTCTTTCATGGCCACGCTTTACAACGATCAGTTCGGTTATCAGATCGAGGTTTTGGATAATGTCAAACACGACTACGAAATAGGAGAGACCGTACTGGCTTGCCACCGTTCCTTCCTGGGGCATTTGTACGAGCACTATGAATTAAAAGTAGTTGATGTACTCGATGAGTGCCAGATGCTAACCATTCGAGCCAAGAAAAAGGAAGTCCAAGATTAATGCAGCAGCGAATCTCCATATGGGCTTTATTTCTTTGTTTCGGGATTTTAATCCTGGGGGCCGCTAATTACCCGAAGTGGAAAAAACAATACACCGAGGCTACTATTTCCTGGGATGTGAGTGGATATTACCTGTACCTGCCGGCTTTATTTATCTACCAAGATTTGCGGGATCTGGAATTCTTTCCGAAGATCATGGATACCTACCGTCCGGCGACGATGATGGGGCAAGCTTTTGAACACGAATCGGGTAGTTACGTCATGAAATACCCACTGGGGCAGGCTATTGCTTATAGCCCCTGGTTTGCGCTGGGGCATTTTTACGCTAAGAATAGTGCGGCGTACCCCGCGGATGGTTTTTCCTATCCTTACCAGGTTGCCATTTCATGGGGTAGCCTTTTGATGGCTTTTTTCGGCTTAACGATTCTGCGACTGGTTTTACTTCGATTTTTTTCGGATGGAGTGACGGCTATTGTTCTTCTGAGCCTGGTCTTGAGCACAAATTACTTGAATTATGCGGCGATTGATTTCGCCCTAACCCACAATTATCTCTTTACCTACTACGCCCTCCTGCTCTACGCCGTCATCCGCTGGTACGAGCAACCCACCTGGGGCTGGAGTATCCTGATTGCCCTTTGCTTGGGACTAGCTGCGCTCACCCGCCCCACAGAGATTATCGCCTGTTTGATCCCTGTATTGTGGGGATGGAGCCGTTGGTCCGATTGGACTAAACAATGGAACATTTGGCAACCTCATCTCCCCAAATTGATCGGCATGATCCTTCTAGTGGGGCTTTTGGGCTCTCTACAGCTGATCTATTGGAAATACGCCAGTGGCGATTGGATTGTGTATTCGTACCAAGATCAGGGTTTTAGCTGGTTAAATCCCCATGTGAAAAATGTCTTGTTCTCGGCCCGTAAAGGCTGGCTAGTATATACGCCCTACATGGCTCTGTCATTGGTGGGTTTCTTCTTTTGGTACCGCAATCAGAGACCTTATTTCTGGGCGATTTTTTTGTTCTCTGTACTGAATTTCTGGATTGTCTCGGCCTGGGATATCTGGTGGTACGGTGGGAGTTTCGGTCAGCGGGCTATGGTGCAATCCTACGCGTTATTGGCACTGCCTCTGGGTGCCTTTTGGACTTGGGTGCTTAAGAAGAACTGGTCGACGGGTTTATTTGGCTTAATCACACTTGGTTGTGTCTGGCTCAACGTCTTGCAGACCTGGCAAGCCCACAAAGGCATTCTGGACCCCGAATACATGACCAAGGCTTATTACTGGCGGACTTTTGGTAAAACGGAGATGGATCCAAGGGATAAATTTCTGCTGGATATTCCCGAGGATTATCGAGGTCCGAGGAGAGAGGTTACCCCCATTGGTTATACCGGATTTGAGCCGGATACGACGGCAGGGGCTCCGCTCGATTCTTTGCTTAGCCGGGAGGAAGCCTATGCGGGTGTCGCCGCTGCCAGGGTGATTACCGATATTCGGCATTCCAAAGGGCTTACGGTTGACGTAGAGAACGGCATGGTGCAAGAAGGTAAATGGGTGCGCGCTACGGCCCGATTCTTAACGCCTAAGAAGGAATATCGCATCTGGAATAT
>JBCDIO010000355.1:0-4962 GCA_038748815.1 Bacteroidota bacterium | reverse complement strand
TTCAACGGAGGCAATGGATTCAGTGGCCGGAATTTGCTCGTTAAAACTGCGTTGGGAGGTAAAACAGTAGGGGGCTAGGGTGAAAAATTTGTTGCGCTCGGTATCCTATCGCTCCACGTAGTAGCGTAGGAGTCCAAGCTCGACGAAATACAGATATTCACAGACTTGTCCGGCTTGGAGGAGCACCGTATTCTCCGGTACCGTTAAGGGCTCCCAGAGATGCTGGATTTCTTCCCATTCTGACTGAGAAAAAGCCGCATAGCGGCGGAGATATTGCAGAATAGCCTGCTTTTCAGCAGCCATGTTAGTGGTTAATTCAATTTATTGTAAAGGGTTTGAGCCTGGCTAAAGCGTTGGGCGGATTCCGGAATCTGAGCTAACCAATCTAAAGCTCCTTCGGTATCCCCTTCTTTTAGGAAAGATAGCGCCATATACCATTGCCCTTCGGATTTATAAACGCTATTTCCTTGAGCGAGTTGATGGAAATGGGTGCGTGCTTCTTCCAACTCATTCTTTTGTAGATGGGTAATACCCAGATAGAGTACCCCTTGGTTATCGTTGGGATAGGCTTTGTGGTATTCCTGTAGCAGCTCCTGAGCCGGACCCCAGCGTTTCTGAATAAAGGCATCTTCTAAGCGCTTAATATCTATTTTTTCTACATTTCCACCTTTAGGGACTAGGGCAATGGGGTAGTGATTGGCATTACGCTTATACAAACGGCTAGGCGTTTGGTTCCAAAACCAATATCCGAGACTTAATACGACTAAAAAGCCTGCGGCAATTCCTCCCAGGCGAAGCCAGTTGATGTTGGTGAGCATAGGTATGATTCGGTTTTGGGAGGCCGTGTTTTCAGGAGGGAAGAAGGCATCCTGATAATTGGAAAGGCTGGCGATCCGTTCTTCCTCCATGGCTTTGGCTTGGAGAAAATGATCCATTTTCTGTCGAAGGCGTAAAGTCTCGGCCAAAGCGGGGTCTTCCTCACAGGCCTGCAACAATTCTTTTTGCTCCGCGGCGGGTAAATTTCCTTCTAGATATCGATCGATCCAATCTTGGTAGTTTTCTTGCATAGTCTTACGCCTTCAGTGCTTGATGAAATAAGGTGATCCAGCGATCCTGACACTTCTTTTTCTTTTGGTGGACCGCATTTTCGGAGGCGAAACCAAGTTGCTCGACGATCTTGCGAGCGGACCACCCTTTCTTGTAAGCTGTCAATACATCTTGACAACGGGGGCCCAGCTTTGTAAAACTATCGTTGAGCGCCGCCATTTCTTTCTGTTCTTCTTCGATTTTTTCAAAATCAGCATCCCAGCTGACCTCTTTTTGTGCCGTTTGATATTGATCTAAGACCCGCTGGTACACTTTCCCTTTGCGCAGTTGATCCAGCCATTTGCGCTGCACAATTACTTTGAGATAATACCCAAACGAACAGTACAGCTTGAATTCTGGATCCTCGGATTGTGCCCATACGGCGAGCAATCCCTCCTGAAAAAGATCCTTTGCTTGTTGGGTGCTGCCCGTATTGGCGAGCACATAGCTGCGAATGTCCGAGGCGTACGAACGGTAGATTTCTTCAATGACTTGGGAGTCATTTTGGCGCAGTCCTTCGATCAGTCGCTGGTCGGGATGTACGGCCTTGGCCGAATGTGAAGACACGGACATAGAAAAAAATTTCAGCGTGGGGGGGGTAAGAATGTCAATCTAGGCCCGATGGATGGATATACAAGCGAAAAATTACCCGGGTTTTCCGCTTTTCAGCCCCCCTACGTAGGAATGCTGGTTTCCAGAAGGTCCTGAGGTCGGGGGGTGATAAAAATGAAATTTAGGAAAAAAATTCACCAATGAAAAAACATTTCACCCCAATGATGGCGAATGCTGAAAAGCCACAACAGAGTAAGCAAATATCTCAAAAAACCAGAATTATGTTACGCACCCTCTTTTTGATCCTGCTCGCAACGGCTTGGATCCCACTATTTGGCCAAGAAGATCCGGTCACTTGTATTAATCGCGCGCTAGACTTTGGCGGAGATGGTTGGGTACAAGCTACCAATTCGCCCTTAACCGGAGATGCCGACTTTACGATCGAGCTATGGGCTGCTTCGCAGGCCACTTCTTCCGGATGTTCCGGGAGTTTCCGACGTATGATTGGCTGGGGAGGCCCTTCCAATAACCGCTTTGAGCTGGGAGAATGCACCGGGGAACTAGCCCTTTTCTTTAATCCGACGGGCACCTTGGTCACCGTAGCCGGTACGGATTTACGGGATGGCCTCTGGCACCACATTGCGGCGGTTCGTTCTGGCAGTACCTTGACCGTTTACTACGATGGCGTGGCGGTATACACAACCAGCTCTTTTCCGACGATGAATTTCAACACCCCGTTTCGCGTAGGCCGCTGGCCGGGTGGTAGTGCTCCCAATGAGGATTGGTTGGGGCAGATCGACGAAGTACGGGTCTGGGATGGCCCCCGGGCCGTGAGCGATCTTTTGGCGAGTCCAGAATGTCCGGTTGATCCGAGTGAAGAACCCGACCTAGTACTGTACTACAATTTTGACGAAGGGATTCCCTTTGGAAATAATACTGGAGCTGTGGTCTTAGACCAAACCGCCAATGGAAATGATGGGACTATTTCAAACCTCACCTTATCCGGAAATACCTCTAATTACATCTGCTCCCAACTGCCACCAAGCCTCGTCTGTAATTGTACCGAAGAAGCTCCTAACCGCAGCCTACATTTCGATGGTGAAGGTTGGGTTGATATCCAAGGAACTCCCTTGACGGGAGATCCCGATTTTACTATTGAAACCTGGTTCTACTCGGAGTCAACCAGCATGGGGTGTGATGGTAATTTTCGCCGCTTGTTTGGTCTTGGGGGCAATGATTCCCGTTTTGAGGTAGGAGAATGTAGTGGTAACATAGCGGTCTTCTACTTTCAGCCTAACTCCTTGGACCAAATCACCAGCACCCAAATTCGAGATAATGCTTGGCACCACATAGCTGCGACTAAGCAAGGTAATGAAGTGCGGCTTTACCTAGACTGCGAGGAGATCTTTACCTCTACGGATATTGATGTGGACTTTGGGACGGATCCGATTTTTCGGGTTGGTCGCTGGCCCGGAGGCCCGGCACCGAACGAAAACTGGCTCGGTGAGATGGATAACTTCCGAGTTTGGGATTACGCCCGGACTTTGGACGAAATCGACCAAACCAAGAATTGTCCATTGGAAGGTGGTATTAATGGATTATTGGTCAACTATGATTTCGAAGAAGGGGTACCTCTAGCTGATAACACGGGCATCACCGCCGTTCCCGATCAAAGTGGCCTAGGCCATATCGGGGAATTCAATACGGATTTTGCCTTAGACGGGCTCAATGGAAATTACCGTTGCTCGGGTATCGAAGAAGGGGCCAACTGTATCTGTATTCGGCAAGAAGATCAACAAACAGAAAACCACAGTTTACACTTTGACGGCAGTGGCTACTTGCAGGTAGGATCTAGCCCCTCCATTCCAGCGGGCGGAAGTTTTACGGTAG
Source organism: Bacteroidota bacterium (assembly GCA_038748815.1). Taxonomy (GTDB): domain Bacteria; phylum Bacteroidota; class Bacteroidia; order Chitinophagales; family Saprospiraceae; genus JBCDIO01. Next base: position 1,434 of record JBCDIO010000355.1, on the reverse strand, counting down.
AAGCGCATTTCTACACCGAATCAACGAGTTTGGGCTGTAGTGGCAATTTCCGGCGGATTCTCGGCTGGGCCGGCCCTAACAATGAGCGTTTTGAACTAGGGGAGTGTTCTGGTTTTCTTACGGTATTCTTCAATACCCCGTATACGCTGACCAACTTATCGGCACCGTTCCTGCGCGATGGAAACTGGCACCATGTAGCCGCGGTAAAAGAAGCGAATACCTTATCGGTTTTCTTGGACTGTGAACTGGTGTATCAAACCAATACGCTTCCGTCTAACTTTACCTTGGATCAGAATCTGCGGATCGGCCGCTGGCCGGGAGGATCAGCTCCGAACGAGAACTGGCAAGGCGCTTTGGATAATATCCGCATTTGGGATTATCCGAGAAGTCAGAGCCAATTGCTGGCGGAGAAAGATTGCATCTATGGTAATAATGTAAATGGCTTGTTGTTGCATTACGATTTTGACGAAGGAGACCCGGAGCAAGACAACACGGGGCTTACTGTAGTACCCGATCTGAGCGGTAATGGCAACGATGCCACCTTTATGAACTTCAGTTTGCTAGGGAGCCAAGGAAATTACATCTGTAGCAATCCATTTATCGGCCCCTGTATTGTCAATGTGAAGGAAGCGCGTCGGAACCTGGAAGGTTTAGAGTTGTACCCGAATCCGGCGCAGGAATTCTTTACCCGGGAGCTGGAGACCCCCGTTTCACCTGGAAGCCTTTTAAATATTTACCATTCCAACGGTATGCAGATGCAGTCGGTGGAGTTGGAAGGAAACGTACTAACTAAGGAGATTTCGATTGTCGATTTGGCTCCTGGCGTATGGTGGATAGAGGTTGTCACCGACCGGGGTATTTACCTAGAACCCCTAATTATCCAATAGAGTAAAAGACGAAGGAATTTGGCGTAACCAAGGAGAAGCATGCTACTCTCTGCGGAGAGGGCGTGCTTTCTCTATTGGCAAAACGAATGCTAAAGATGAATCTCTTTGGGGTAAAGTCTTGAGAAAAATAAGGGGGTACGACACGCCCAAAAGGCAGTGTTTTAGCCCCCTTTAATGAAAACGCTGTTTGTTGTAAAGTAACTTTTTTTTATGTCACTTTTTTCAAAAAAATCGAGCTTTTCTTCAAGTTTTCATATAATAAACAGTAGTAAAAAAGCGATCTTAAGGATACTGAATGCCAAAATGATAGATGGTTAAATCGCTTTTGGAGCGGAACTAGATCTGGGGTTTACCTAGGATTTATGCAATTCGTTTCAAAAGTACTTCCTAATAGTAAAAACCAAGTATTATGCCTAAATCCCCTTTCCAGAGGCTCGTTCTGGGTGCTCTGTTTGTATGTTTTTATGTGCCTTTTTTAGCAGGGCAGACGCTAAGCTTCATAGAAACCAACTGCAATGGTTGTGTAAGTACTCCGCAAGGAGATAAT
>JBCDIO010000354.1:0-4973 GCA_038748815.1 Bacteroidota bacterium | reverse complement strand
TAACTGGATCCTTACAGTTAATGTAGACGGAAAATGGCGTACTTCTATGTTGGTATCTGGTTTGATCACCTTCATCGCGGCAGTTCACTATTTCTACATGCGGGACTTCTGGGCTACGTACCAGGCTTCTCCAACTGAATTCCGTTACATTGACTGGATCCTTACAGTTCCATTAATGTGTGTTGAATTCTACTTGATCCTACGTGCTTTCGGTGCGCAAATGGGTCTATTGTGGAAAATGATCGGTTACTCTCTATTGATGTTAGTAGCTGGTTACTTAGGTGAAACTATTTACCGCGACCAGTCTGTTATGTGGGGATTCATCTCTACGATTGGTTACGCATTGATCTTCTTTGAAGTATGGTTCGGGTCTGCGAAGAAATTGTCTCAGAACTCTAACGATCCTATTCTTCAGAAGGCGTTCAACACTCTAGGTTGGTTCATCTTTGCTGGTTGGGCGATTTACCCAATTGGTTACATGACTATCGACACTGGATGGTTGGCAGGTGTGATCCCAGGCGAAAGCATGGACATCATCTACAACATTGGAGATGCTGTTAACAAGATCGGTTTCGGTCTAGTTATCTACTCTCTAGCTGTTCAGTCTTCTAAGGCTAACGCAGCTAAAGTGGGTGCTTCTTCTGAAGCGTCTGTAGGTGCATAATCTGGCTATTTAGGAATTATGTATACCTTGGAATGCTTCCCAAACGGGAAGCATTCCTTTTTCATTTCATATGAATGTAGTCTGGCTTAAAAGAGATCTTCGTTTACACGACCACGCTCCTCTTCAAGCGGCAATTGCAGCGCAGAAACCCTTTGTCCTGCTTTATATCTACGAACCCGGACTTCTCCAACACGCCGATTACGACCTTCGTCACTGGCGGTTTGTTCACCAATCCATTCTGGATCTCAATCAACAACTTACCCATCACCAACTTCCACCCGTTTTAGCTTGTCGTGGTCAGGCCCAATCAATCTTCTCCCAGTTACACCAAATTGAACCAATCGAAACCATTTTTTCCCATCAGGAAATTGGTGTTCAGTGGACCTTCAATCGAGATTTAGCGCTACAAGCTTGGTTTCCCACACAGAAAATTAAATGGCAAGAATTCCCTTTTAGTGGAATCAAACGGGGCCTCAAACACCGAAAAGGTTGGAAAGATCACTGGCTGGAAACCATTAACCAACCAATTCCACCCACGGACTTCTCCCATTGGCAAGCATTTGACCTTTCTTCACTAGATCGGACACAATTGATGGGTGCGGCACTCCCCCTTTCGGGGTGGTCAGAAACACCAGATGGATGGCAGGTAGGTGGAGAGCAGAGGGCTTGGCAGTACATACGATCCTTTGCTAAAGATCGCGGACGTGCCTATATGGCTAATATTTCTAAGCCCCTCAGCGCTCGACGTAGTTGCTCTCGGATTTCACCTTATCTGGCTTGGGGAAATATCAGTATTCGCCAAGCCTCGCAGTATTTAGCTCGGGAGGCTAAAGGTATTGGAGCCCGTAATTTGCAGAATATACTCTCGCGATTGCGCTGGAGGGATCATTTTATCCAAAAGTTTGAAAGCGAATGCCGCATTGAGTTCGAAAACTTCAATCCGGCTTTTGACCCTATCCGAACCCAGCTTAACGAGGAATACTTCGAAGCTTGGAAGGCCGGCCAAACGGGATTTCCTTTAGTGGATGCTTGCATGCGTTGCGTAAAAGAAACCGGATACCTCAATTTCCGGATGCGCTCGATGGTGGTTTCCTTCTTCACACACGCTCTTTGGCAACCCTGGCAGCCCGCCGCCCATTATCTTGCCAAAATGTGGCTCGACTACGAGCCGGGTATCCATTATCCCCAAATGCAAATGCAGGCAGCCGTTACCGGTATTCACACCATCCGGGTCTATAATCCAATGGTAAATTCCCAAAAACACGACGCGGAGGGTGATTTTATCCGCAAATGGGTACCGGAGTTGAGTATCCTCAACCGCCATCAGATCCATGCTCCCTGGGAAATCCCCCCCTTGGAACGGCAATTTATCGGATTCCAACTGGGAGACCCTTACCCGCATCCCATCATTGACTTCAAAAAGGCTGCACAATCCGCCAATGAACAGCTATGGGCCATAAAAAACAGTACATTTGCAAAGCGTCAGGGTAAGGTGATTGAAGCGAAACATGTCAATCCTGGTGAGCCCCGACAAGAATAAGACGACTACCGCAACTTCATGGAAACGAATTTCTTATACACTTATGGCACCTTACTCTCGGTCTATGATACGCCGCTAACTCGACGCTTAATACAGGAATCCATTCGCGTGCACACCGCCTGGTGCCCCGGTACCTTGATCGACCTTGGGCTCTACCCCGCTTTACTGCCCGCCCAGCAAACAGACCAGTGGGTGCAAGGGCAGTTATACGAGCTGGCCAATCCAGAAAAAACGTGGATGTGGTTAGATGAGTATGAGGGTATTTACGAAACACCCCCCCTTTACGAACGATCAATTACTAGTGTCCGAACGGACCAGAAAGTATTACTATCCGCTTGGGTGTATTGGAAGAAAGAGAACGCGGAAGGATTTCCCGCAATTGAAGAGGAATATTACCCGAATTTTGTGGCCCGGTCCGCCCAGCATTTATCTTTTATTCAACATCTGTTAGATTAATCGGCTAAGCCCGAGGTTTTATTCGGCGGAGTTTAACCCGCCCCGGAATACAATCGGAGAAAGAAGTATTCCCCTGCCAGTAGCCATCCATAATCCATTCGTCTTTATCTAGCTTAATCAATAATTGACCTTTTTTAATGCACCACTCCATTCCTTCAAATTTTTCGAATTCGAGCATTTTCACTTCCTGAAACCGGAAGAAAAAACCGCTGTGCAACTCACCGACCAACTCCATCTCAGCGTAGATGTTATCGACATATACATAGGAGCGACCAGTGATTTTATCGCCTTCTTGCTTGAGATACATTTCAAACTCGTATTCTGATCGATAGCCTCCTTCGTCTTGAGTAATCGTTCCCACCCAACTACCGTTGAGATTATCGATCTCTTGTCCAAATAAGAACGAACCAAGGAAGATGATACAAGCTGTAAAAAAATATTTCATGCTACGCGTTTTTTCCAGGCTCCGCATGGAACTAATTGACTCCAGGCGCAGTTATTTTCACTTTGTTTTCGGTCTCTAATGGAAACGAAAGGGATTTCATTCTGGTATGTAGGAGTGCGGGGGCAGAAAGATTCCATAAATGGATGCTATGCACCACGAACCTAGCTTCAAAGATACCAATTTGCCAATAACCCTAAGTCCTTTCTAGGAAATTCCCCACGGATCCGAAAGAGATCTCGTTCATACTTTCATTCGTATTCCTTTCCCGAGAAGAGGGCCACTTCACGTTCCCTTATCTACAGCTTTTTTTCGGGAATTTAAAGTGAATCCAGTGCGTAAAATTGCCATCTCTGACGTCCACGGTTGCCGGACTTCCTTTGAAGCCCTGCTGGACCAAATTGCTTTTTCTTCTACCGATCATCTCTATTTACTGGGAGATTACATTGACCGAGGGCCCGATTCTAAGGGGGTTTTAGACCTTATCATGGAACTAGAAAAACAGGGGCATACCCTTACCTGCCTACGTGGCAACCACGAAGAGAGAATGTTAAACTCGCGAAAAGATAAAACCCTCCGTATGGCTTGGCTCGCTTGGGGCGGAGAAAATACAATGAAGAGCTTTGGGCTGCCCAACGAAGAATTAGAAAATATCGATCGTCCTTATTGGAAGTTTCTGCAAAGGTTGGAGTGGTTCCATGAGATAGAAGAGGGATACATTCTCGTGCACGGCGGACTCAATTTTGCGGAAACGGACCCCCTGGAGGATCGCCAGTCAATGATTGGTTTACGGAACTGGTACCACGATATTCGACATTCCTGGCTGCAAGGGCGAGTAGTTATTCATGGCCATACCCCAGCCCCTAAAGATCAAATCACCCAACGATTAGGGCTGTTGAAGAAAACACCAGCTCTAGGTATTGACGCAGGGTGTAGTATTCTGGATCGACCAGGCATGGGGCATCTATGCGCCTTTGACCTCACGAACCAGGATCTATACTTTCAACCAAATGTAGATTAATCCGTCTTCGTGGGTTCTGCCCCAAAGAAAGCAAAGATTGTTTTGCCGTAATGTCGCTCTTCCTGATAGTGTGGATGGGACTTAAAGTCGTGGTTCGGATTATGCTCTAAAACGAGTAGACCGCCGGGTTTTAGCATATTAGCAGCCATAATCCGATCAGGGATTGTATCAAGAGTAGGTAAGGGATAAGGAGGCCCTGCAAAAATATAATCGAAGCCTTCTCCGTGGCGCCCCATAAACTTAAACGCATCGGAACGTACAATGCGGATATATTCGGTAATGCTTAATTCTGAAGCAATCTTCTTAACAAAGGCTACGGCTGGGCCATGCTGGTCTACGTAGGTCACATCTCGGCAACCCCGGGAGATAAACTCATAGGAGTGATTACCCGTACCGCCGAAAAGATCGAGCACTCTCCATTCTTCCAAGTCATATCGGTTCACTAAAATATTGAACAGACCTTCTTTCGCAAAGTCCGTTGTGGGCCGGGTTGGCCAGTTTTTAGCGGGTGGATAAAATCGTCGCCCCTTAAATTCACCTCCGATAATACGCATAGGAAAAGATTGAACTAGCAATAGAGCATCGCAAATAGATCCAAATATTGGTGCTTAATCCGTTTCGCTTCCATAATTGGCCCGAATTGATAAAGACCAACCACGGGAACTCGACGAATCTCCGGAAGGTAGCGGAATAACAGATTGTAGATTTCAGATCCTTCGATTAAAGTACCGCTGATAAACGTAATCAACGAAGACATGGGTACTTGATACTGCTTGACCACCATCAGCACGTAGTATACGAAATCCGTAGAGGTCTGATAAGAAAATTGATTGGAAAACTGCAGCCAATT
>JBCDIO010000353.1:0-4974 GCA_038748815.1 Bacteroidota bacterium | reverse complement strand
TTGAAGACCGGGAAGGCGTCTTCGATTTCGTAACACCTTATCCGGACTACGATTTGGAAGAAGTAGTCCGATACGGAAGAGAAAAAGGGGTAGAAATTGTGATGCACCACGAAACCAGTGCCGCACCCCGCACCTACGATCAGCAGATGGATTCGGCTTACACCCTCATGCAGTCTTTGGGGATTCATAGCGTAAAAACGGGTTACGTCGGTAAGATCATTCCGAAGGGGGAGTATCACCACGGGCAGTGGATGGTAAATCACTACCGGCGGGCTTTGTTGAAAGGCGCAGAAAAGCAAGTGGCGATCAATGCGCACGAACCTATCAAGGCAACGGGTTTGCGCCGTACTTACCCGAATGCCATTTCCCGAGAAGGACTACGGGGGCAAGAGTTTAATGCCTGGGCATCGGATGGCGGGAATCCAGCGGAGCACCTTCCAATTGTAGCTTTTACCCGCATGTTAGCCGGCCCGATTGATTTCACACCTGGGGTTTTCAATATAGCCTTGGAACCCTACAAAGAGAATAATCAAATCAATACTACCTTAGCTCAGCAATTGGCGCTGTACGTAGTGATCTACAGTCCCATTCAAATGGCTTGTGACTTGATCGAGCACTACGAAAATCAACCTGGTCTACAGTTTATTCGGGATGTAGGAGTCGATTGGGAGCAAAGCAAGGTCTTAAATGGCGAAGTAGGAGATTTTGTAACGATTGCTCGGGAAGAACGCGAAACGGGGAATTGGTTTGTAGGAGGTATCACCGATGAAGAAGCCCGCGAAGTGACCCTTACATTCGACTTCTTAGACGCACAAGCAAATTACGAAGCGGTTATCTATAAAGATGGGGAAGGTGCCCATTACGCAGACAACCAAACCAGCTTAGCCATTGAACCAATTGAAATCGGTAAAGATACCGAATTGACCATTCCAATGGCTGCCGGTGGCGGGTTCGCTATTAGTTTACTCAAGCAGTAATTCCTCCTTAATACAAGGATTGTCGGGCAGCTAATGGAAATTATCTGCCCGAATTTTTTTATAGATTGATAAATTCGTTTCTTAGATCAAAACACCAAATCTCCAAGGCTATGCTTCGATTTAATCAATTCTATGCCTTTTTATGGTTAGGCCTTTCGTTATTGATGGGAGGGAAAGGAATAAGTCAGAATTCCACCATTCCTGCTAACGCAGAGGATTATGGGTCTAACGTTGTTTTTTCGGCCCAGGTATCGGAACAATACCTATTTGATATTTCTGAATTGATTAAATCGCCGAATGTTCAATTAATTTTTACCGGAACCGACTTTGATGCGGATGCGGATGAAGATTATACCTTATTTGATATCTATATTAATGGAGTACAAATCTATAACGATCTAGAAGAAGGGACCGACTGGGGCTTAGGTGAGGATGGAGAAGTTGGAGAAGCAGCCATTGATATTTCCGATTTTTTGAAAACCGGGTCCAATTTTATCGAATTTGTGAATCCCGAGTCCAGCAGTGAAACGGATTATGTAGTCCTAGAAACTATTATCATTTTCGGGGAAGTTGACGGGGAGTCCATTTATATTTCGCTCAATGAGCAATCTATTTACTTGGATGAACTAACCTTCTTAGATTACCGGGTTACCCGAAACAATCAAATCCTGATGGAGTTTAGATTGGATTCGATCGGTCTAGATTCCCTTAATTTTGGACTTTTGTTACTCAACGGATCATTTAACAACTTGGCTAATAACGATCCGATGTTGCGCTTCTTCATTAAAAATGAAAAGTATCAAAATCCCTTTCAATTTCATTCGGTGAATGCCTCTAAGTCATCCTTTGGTAGAAATGGAGAGGTTGGGACTACCCAATTGCTTATGGCCGACTATTTTTCGTTCGGTCTTAATCAGTTGGTTATTCAGCTCGATAGTACCACGGCAAATACGCAGGATGCCCTTTTATTGCGCTGGGCACTACTCAAGAGTAAAGATGATAAGAAAAAGGTGAGAAGTAATGGAGGCATTTATCAACTGGCTCTGGAGGAAGATTTCTCAAAACGAGATTCGCTCTTTGCCAGTACCAGTATTCAATACGAGTTCTATCTAGGAAGTATTGATCTTCGAAAAAGGATTCGTCTTATTATTACGGGTACGGATGTAGATGCAGACCTAGATGACGATTTTACAGAAGTTACCATTGAGTTTAATGGCAATGAAGTCTTTGAAGCTGAAATAATCGAGTTGGGCTTAGGAGCCAATGGAGATCGAGGTTTTGGGGTGCTAGAATTGAGCGAATATTTGGTGGAGGGCCTTAACGTTATCAATATCATAGAAACGGAGATAGATGGTCAGGCCGACTTTTTTGTAATCGACCAGGTTCGTCTGGAGGAAGGAGTGGGGCGCCCTACTGGACTTCTTAATCAACTACCCATTCAAATGATGGACGATAAGGCGCAAAAAAAACAAGCCTTTTTGGTTGGAAACGCGAGGTATGATCATCTACCGTCAATCCCAAATGTAAAGCAGGATCTGCAATTGGTCGAAAAAGCCTTAAAAGAAAAAGGATACACCGTTACTTCCTGTGAGAACTGTACTCTTGATCAGCTTCGTACCTCACTAGTGGCTTACCTAGAAGGCTTAAGCGAAAACGCTCTGAACTTGATCTATGTGGCAGGCTATGGGCTGCATCTTGGCGGAAGAAATTACATTTTACCAACCGATGCCAAGATTCAACAGCCAATGGACGTAGATTTCGCTTGCATCAATATCCAGTCCATATTAGCGGAAGTAAGTCAGATCAAGGGCGTAAAAAGTGTTTTCTTTTTGGATACTGGCTATGAGAAAACCCTGACCCAAGACTGGCCGGTTTCTTCCTGGAAAACGATTGGACGGCAACCATCAAGCGGCCAGCGCAGTTTATTGACATTCGCTACTATCCCCGGAAATAGTTACCCGATCCCTTCTGAGAAAGGTGGCTTATTCGCTCAAGCATTTCTTGCGGCACTGCAAGAAGGAGCCATGCCCATTCAGTCTTTTAGCCAGAATATTAGGACCCAGGTGCTTCAGGCTTCAAATGGACAACAAATTCCTTGGGTGTTGGATCAGCTCAGAAATCCCGTTTACATGTACACCCCGCGAAGTAGTAACAGCAACTAGACGGTTATTTTGAACGAACACGCCTGATTTATTTTTGGTATTTTTGAAGGTGCCCGTACTGATCGGGCGGCTTTATCTTTTCCAGATTCGTATTGCCCATCCTCCAATGCGTTTTTTTTGATATTTAAAGGATCCCCAATAATGATCATTCTTATGAATCGTAAGTGCATTTTTATCTGGACCCTACTCGCCCTACTAGTGAGTTCTACCGGTCTGCAAGCCCAATCCTACGTCTTCAAGTCTTTCTCATTGAGCGAACGCTTCGACGCGGCTGAAGAAGAAAGTTACTATTTCAACATCGATAAGCTGACGGAGATTTCTATGGCTAAGTTGGTCATCAGTGGAACCGACTACGACTATGATAGCGATGGTGATTACACCATTATGGCTATCGAAATTAATGGCGAGGAAGTCCTCTACGACGAGTTTACCGACCACGGCATGGGTAAAGATGGGTCTTACAGCGACATCTCTATCGACATCTATTCAAGCCTGAAATCTGGATCAAATACGATTAAGATTATCAATAAAGAAACCTCTGGAGAAACGGACTATGTCTATTTGCAGGATATGAAGGTGAAGACCAATTCCTTGAATAGTGCCAAGGCCACAGAATATACTCTTTATGCCAATAGCTCCAAGTCTTTATACGAGCGGCTAGAAGCTCAAGACGAGATGGTCTTTGACTATTATGTGGCCAGCCTGTCCAGTATTTCTAGTGCTTATTTCGTGATTTATGGCTCCGATATGGACTACGATAATGATGAAGATTGGACCGAAGTGGTGTTATCGGTGAACGGTACCGATGTGAAGGATGTGGAAGCCCACGAGCTGGGTATGGGCAAAGATGGTAGTAATAACTACGCTCGGGTAGACATTACGAGTTACCTGAAATCTGGTTATAATGAGATCATTTTCAAAGATACCGAGGTCAGTGGTCAAACGGATTACGTTTATATCAGTAGTGTAGAAATCGACGTGACCTCCAACGCTTCTGGCTCCGGACAAACGCTTTCTTATAACCTGACAACTAACAGTCAAAAAACAATTTCTTCCCGTTTAAATGCCCAGGATGAAATGACCTTTAGTTTTAACGTTAGCAATGCATCGGGTTTGTCCAAAGGAGATTTAGTGATCTATGGATCTGACATCGACGAGGATAATGACGAAGACTGGACAGAGATAACCCTTTCGGTCAATGGAACGGAAATTAAAGATGCAGAAGCCTACGAATTGGGCCTGGGGAAAGACGGCTCTAATGATTATGCTCGCATCGATATTCGGGACTATTTACGGTCCGGCAACAACACAATTACGTTTAAGGATACGGAAGTTGCTAGCCAAACAGATTATGTTTACGTGAGTTGGGCAAAGGTGGAAACGGCTACTTCTTCAACCGCTAATACAAGCTCCTCCGGAGTATCCTCGACTGTATATCTGACACCCAATGCCAAAAAGATTGTTAGTAAACGCTTGAATGCCCAGGATGAAATTAGTTTTCAAGTGACCGTCAATAATTTAACGTCTTTGGGTAGTGCAGATCTGGAAATCTACGGTTCTGACTACGACTATGATAACGATGGAGATTTTACGGAGGTATATATCTACGTGACTTGTACCGAAGTGGTGGATAGTGAAGCTCGCTCCATGGGGTTTGGTTCGAACGGAACGAATGGAACGGCCCGGATTGATGTGTTGCCCTATTTACAATCAGGGCGCAATACGATTCGTTTAAAGGAAGGAGAAACGTCTGGTCAAACAGATTATATATCGGTGGTGAATGCTCAATTAACTACCGGTTCTAGTCCGAGTTATTCATCTTCGCCTTCCTCCTC
>JBCDIO010000352.1:0-4974 GCA_038748815.1 Bacteroidota bacterium | reverse complement strand
TAGTATATGGATAGTCGTACCCAGCGAAGCGTATTCTTTCGCTACGTATCCCATTCCAATGGGATGGCCCAAGCTAGGCGATTGTGTACCAGAGGTTACTCGTCCAATGACAGTACCTTCTTCATTCTGGATTTCGTAGCCATTCCGCGGTACTCGACGTTCACTGGAAGTAAACCCAACAAGCTTGCGCACCACGCCATCTGCTTTCTGCTGAGCTAAAAAAGGTTGATCAATAAAATCCCCTTTTTTCACTTTGGTAATCCAACTGAGTCCTGCTTCAATGGGGGAAGTGGTATCGTCGATATCGTTACCGTATAGGCAGTATCCCATCTCTAGGCGGAGGGTATCGCGTGCGCCTAATCCAATCGGTTTGACTCCGCTCTCTTTTGCCGTTGCAAAAATAGCGTCCCATACGGCCGGAGCCTGATCGGCCGCAACGTATAATTCAAATCCACCGGAGCCGGTGTACCCCGTGGCTGAGATAATCACGTTATCAATTCCCGCGAAGGTTCCTTTGACAAAGGTATAGTACTTGATGGAAGAGAGGTCCACATCTGTAAATTGTTGCAACAAGTCGCCCGCCTTGGGGCCTTGAACCGCTAGCAAACCGGTGTCATCGGAAATATTGATCAGCTTGGTATCAAAGGTATTCTGTTCATTTACCCAAGCCCAGTCTTTATCAATGTTAGATCCATTGACCACAAGCATAAAGGCTTGCTCCCCTTCGGCGCATTGATCTTCTGGTAATCGATATACTAAAAGGTCATCCACGATGCCTCCTTTCCCGTTGGGAAAACAAGAATATTGGGCATCGCCGATCCCTAGTTTTGCAGCGTTATTACTAGTTACCTTTTGTACAAGGTTAAGTGCTTCTTTACCCCGTACAATGAATTCTCCCATGTGAGATACGTCAAAAACGCCGACGCCATTTCGTACGGTGTGATGCTCATCTTGAATATTCCCATAGGAAATAGGCATATTATACCCGGCGAATTCGACCATCTTCGCTCCCAATGCTATGTGGTAGTTCGTGAGTGGTGTGTTTTTCATGCTTTGTTTATCTGGCTATTCAGTTATGCTTATTTTCATATCATCTCCTTGCGTAATCCGATGCACGACGTCCATGCCCTCCGCAACTTTTGCAAAGATGGTATAATTTCCGTCTAAGTGTAGCGTAGGACTATGGGTAATAAAAAACTGCGTGGATTCGGTGTGGTTTCCGGCAGAAGCCATCCCTACGTAACCGCCTTGGTCATAGTGAATTTCGGACAACTCAGATCGGATGGTATAATCTAAGCTTCCGTACCCATCGCCCCGGGGGCAACCCCCTTGGATTACAAAGTTGGGAACGACCCGATGAAACACCTTCTCATCAAAAAATCCAGAGCGGGCTAGCTGTACAAAATTCGCAACGGTTCCCGGAGCAACTGCCGGTAGCAATTCTAGCACAATCGTACCGTGTGGGGTTTCTAGATTGGCCTGTGTTCCAGGCTTGATATTACTAGCAACTCCCCAATCGATGGGGTGGCTATATTCGGGTTTTGCAAGCGGTGGTTCAGGTTCTCCCAAGAGAAAGGCCTTGGTCTTTTCCAATTCTTGCAAAGTCTCAATCTCCCGAGGTAATTCCAAACTTGCAATCGCATTATCAATAAAGGTCAAGCTGTCTAGGGTTCCTTTAAAGAATAGGGTAGGCTGGCGAAGTACTCCGGCAGCCAGGGCACTCATTCCCGGATCTCCATTCTCAATGGCTTCAACCAAGTAGTTACTGATTTGCTGACGAACCCGACGATAACTAGGTCCGAAATACGTTCGATAATCCTCCATGGACAAACAGCGCCCAAGTGCCTCTATGGCCGCGGAGCGAACAACTTTGGCTTCCACCGAAAATCCTTGATCGTGAATATACCGGTAGTTCCAACCAAACTCGCCCAATGCTTTCATGGCCGCAGCTCGTTCGTAGGGATTCGTAGCCGTTTCGAACCGTCTTTTTAGTTCATAATTAATACTCCCCTTGGTAGTAGAAAAATAATTGGGCAAATGCCGATTGGCTGCGGCGTATAATTTTAGACTTACTTCCCAAGGGAGGGAATCACGAGCTAATAACCAATAGTTTCTAGCTTCTTCGGCAGTTCCATTCTCATAGAAGAAAGTAGCAGCAGTGAGAGCTACATTAGAGTTGGGATCCTCTAGGTAAGGAAGGACTAAATTCTGCCCAGTTAGATAGTCAAAATTACCAAGTGCCCGAATGATATTACACCGAACTCGATAGTCGTTATCGATTTGTAATTGTTTTTCCAACGCTGTTAAAGCCGCTTCTTGTTTCGTTTTTCCAAGCGCAATGACCATTGCCATTCGCACCCTTGGATCTCCTTCTGCCGAAAGAGCTGGTACTAAAGTCTCTATAAAGGGGCTTATATCTAAATTGCGTACTCGCATTAAATAGTTCGCGGCAACCATCCGTACGGAGGCCGGATATTTTTCCTGACTCGCTAATTCCACCATTTTTTCTGTCCCTCGGTTGCTTACAATACCGCGCAGACCATAACGATAAATGGAGAAGGCCTGTCCTTCTAGCAGAAAAGTATCTTGGGCATTGTATGTACTAATCGACGTAACTAGGTTGAGCGATTCTTCACTCCCTATTTTCCCCATCGCTTCGAGAATAGCTCCATTGGAGCGGGCGTACACCTTTGCGGTGTCGTGTCGTTCGAACGATTTGATCAGATCTTGCTCAGCCGCTGATTCACCGATCTGCCCCAGCGAAAAAGCCGCCGCAATACGAACTTGTTCTACCGGATCTTTTAGTAATCCAGCTAGACTATCAATTGCCCGGGGTGCTCGAATGGAGCCAACAGCCAAGGCTGCCGCATAACGGATGGCAGGATCCCGATCCCCAAAAAAGGCATATAAACTATCCACTTGTTGGCGATCTTGAAAATTGTGAATCGTCTGGAAGGTAGGATTCGCAAGGTTAATATTTACCTCTGTGATTTCTTCCTCCACCACTGGCATACAACCTGGCACTAGCCAAATAAAGGTGATCAAAAAGAGGAAATAGACAAAACTTCTCATAGGGTCTGCCGTCGATTTTATAATGGTTTGCGCGTTCTCCTAAATATCGAGTCAATAAAAGTAAAAACTCTTACCTACAGCCCATCCATTTATTCCTATTAATTTAGCGGCAACTTCTGCTTCTTTCCCTCCATAAAATAGGAATGCTAAAGAAATCTTAACATTTTTCGTAAATCCTTGTACCTTTTGTGCAACCCCCGTATGGAAGGCCTGTCCTTTTTCACGAACAAAGCGAAATCATTGGACTACGGAAGCACCCATCGAGAGATCGTAGAAAAGTGTAAGCAGGGAAACCGGCAAGCGCAATTCGAGTTATACCGCCTTTATTCACAGGCTATGTATAATATTTGTTTGCGCATGCTGAAAAATGAAATGGACGCAGAAGACCTTCTCCAAAACTCTTTTGTCGATGTATTTACCAAGCTGCACACATTTAAGTACCAATCAACGGTTGGTGCTTGGATCAAACGAATTGTGGTCAATAATTGTATCAATTACCTCAAGAAAAGACGTTTGCAAATAGAGGAATTGAAAGATAACCACGCTTCTACTTTAATTGAGCCAGCCCAAGAAAAAGATTTGGGGCCAAGCGTTAGTGTCGATCAAATCAAATCGGCCATGAAAGATTTACCCGATGGATACCGAGTGGTTTTTTGCCGCTATATGTTTGTAGGATACGACCACAAGGAGATTGCTGGCTTATTGGGGGTAACAGAAGCGACTTCCAAGTCTCAATATAGTCGAGCGAAAAGAAAACTAAAGGATATTATTTTGTCTCAGCCCATGCAAATAAGCTGGGCCAATCAATAGAATACGACCAAAATGCGAGTGGATTGCCCCTAATTAGGGTAGCCCCGGACGTGTTAATCAACTAATCAAAAACGTTTTGTAGAGATGGACCGGTTGGAGGAATTTATTATCGAAAACCGAGGTGCTTTTGACAAAGAAGTTCCAAGTCTGAAAGTGTGGGCCCACATTGATCAGCAATTGGAAAAAAAACAAGCTCCTCGGATTCGCAGAATGCGCTTCTTACGCGCCGCAGCTGCGATTGCCCTAGTACTTACTGCGGGCTGCGCCATTGGCTTTTACATGAACGGAACTTCCAGTAGTGATTCCGTTGCCGAGCGCTCCTTAGCGGATGTTGCACCAGAATTTGCTGAGTTAGAACAGTACTACGCTTCTCAGGTAAGCCTGAAGATGCAGGAACTTGCTACTTTTCAGCATGCGGATGCCGTACAATCTGATATGCAGCAACTCGACGAACTCTTCCAAGAACTTGCCACGGAGTTAGACAAAGCTCCCGAAGGTGCAGAAGAGCGCATTATCAATGCCATGATCGACAATTACCAAACAAGATTGGAGATTCTGGAAAGAGTCTTGGAGAAAATACAATCAACTAATCAACCGCTAAATTCAGGAAGTAATGAAATTAGTATATAGCTGGGTTTGGGCAAGCTTCTTAATTGGGCTTGTTTCCTTCAGCTCCCCAGCGGACAAGAAGGAATTTACCCAATCCGTAAAAAAGGAGTTCGCCATTGATGCTAATGGCCTAGTTGGACTTGCCAACAAATACGGGAATATCAATTTATTAACCTGGGAAAAAGACCGGGCCAAAATTGAAGTTACGATCACCGTTCAAGCTGGCAATGAAGAAAAAGCCTTAAAAGTATTTGATCGAATCAATATTAACTTTTCTGATAAAGGTTCTTCAGAGGTCCGCGTAGAAACTCAAATCGAATCGCAAAACAACAACTGGTGGGGTTCATCAGGAGGGAGCGGAGAGTTTACCATCGACTACGAGGTCTTTGTTCCGAGCACGGTTGAATTGGATCTTTACAACAAATATGGGAATATCGATCTGGCTCCAGTAGAAGGAAAGACGACCATTAATCTTAAGTACGG
>JBCDIO010000351.1:0-4975 GCA_038748815.1 Bacteroidota bacterium | reverse complement strand
GCAAAAAAGGGCTACAAGAATCCCTATGAAGCGGAAGGAAGGGAACCACTAAAATCAGATGATCGTTTGTACAGGCTACAAGTACTTGATACCCTCTATTATGGAGGCAGACCAGTACCTCCGATGGTACTAAGCGTTATGGGTGTTAAAGGAGCTTTGCGCCCTTTGCGCATCCTTGGCGGTCTTTGTGTGCAAAAAAGGGCTACAAAAGTCCCTCAGAAGCGGAAGGAAGAGAACCACTAAAATCAGATGATCATTTATTTAGGCTACAAGTGCTTGATACCCTCTATTATAGAGGCAGATCAGTATCTCCGACGGGACGTAGTATAATGGTTATTAAAGGAGCTTTGCGGTCTTTGCGTGCAAAAAAGGGCTTTAAAAATCCCTCTGAAGCGGAAGGAAGAGAACCACTAAGTCAGATGATCGTTTTTAGGCTACAAAGTAATTAATACGATAGCCCAACAAATTTAATAGTTCTTTGCTGTTGCCTTAGGCAGTACTACCCAAATTCTACCGTAATGATAGTGCTGACTTGCTTTATCTCTCGCCTCATCCCCCGTGCCACAGTAAAAGTCCAAATGCCCCCGACCGTTGATCGCGCCCCCTTTATCTTGTACCAATAGAATACGCCAATCGTGCCCTAGAAGCTGGCCAGTTTCGGAAGAATATCGGGGAATGGTAGCCAATAGAATGGTACCCAAGGGAAAAATGTCCGGATCGGCCGCTACACTAGTGAAATCCACGAGTGGAACCCCACCAGAACCGATGACTCGTTCTTCCCCTTCGCGGAAAAAAACATAAGAAGGGTTGAGGTTCAGCACCGAATCTCGGTGTTGTGGGTATTTTGCAAAGTGCTGCCTTAAGCCATCAATGCTCACATCCTTCACTCCGGAGCGGGAAAGGATCCGCTCAATACTGCGGTAGCGTTTCTTATTGGTTCCGTCGTAGGCAAACAGGCGATCCGTTTTTTCGTCGACCAGCTGCACCATACCAGAACCTTGCAAGTGCATATAGTACAATTCTAAAGGGTCATCGGTATAAGCCAATTCTAGGCCTAGTCCCTTCAGCGCTTTCTCTGCTTCGATTTGGTGACGGGTTGGAAGCGGCCCTTTCCATTGGTTGGGTTTACCGTAAATCGCATGCTTGAATAGGGCATCGCGGCGACGTTTACCCTGAATAACCGGGGTATAATAACCCGTGAAATAAGTGTTACCCCGGCGGTCTCGCCCCCAACTCAAATAAAAATCGAGGCTATCGTGACCGGGGCGTCTGTTTTCCAGACACTGGATCAGCCATTTGGTAACCTTTAATTGATCGTAACGGGTCATTTGCCGATCGGCAATCCGCCGCCGCATTTTCTTGTTGCGACGCTCCAGCATACTTCGGTGATCCACCAATGCTTCTAGCAACCCTTCCTGTTGCAGTGGTAAAAAGACCTCTTCAGGGTAGGATTTCGTGTAGGGAGCGGCTAACTTTGGATATTGTTTCCAACGCCCCCGATGATCCAATGGCCAGGGATTAGCTCGGCACTCGAGTTCATCTTGGGAAATATATCGGAATCGACGATCTCGATTGCAGGAACTAAACAGTATTAAACCCAGTAGTAAAAGAGTGCTTATCTTGACTATGAACCAAGAAGGTATCATTGAAGAGTATCGGCAGGCAATTGCCACGTACCAAGGGGTGTCTCCGGAACAGGTAAGCCTGTTTTGGAAGGGTCGGGTTGGTTTGTACGCCTTGTTAGAGGCGTGGTCGGTCGGGCCAGGTGATGAAGTCATTATTCCAGCATTCACTTGTGTGGTAGTCTCTAATGCAATCCTCTACAGAGGGGCACAACCGGTTTATGCGGACGTGGATCGGAGAACCTTCAATATCCTTCCTGAATCGGTGGAAGCGAAAATTACCGACCGTACTCGATTGATCATGGCGCAAAACACGTTTGGCTTGCCCAGTGACCTGAATCGTTTGTTGAAGATAGCCCGAAAACATCAGATTCTGGTATTAGAAGACGCCACCCATGGCTTCGGCAGCGAATATAATGGACAATTAAGCGGTCATTTAGTAACCGCCTCCTTTTTCTCCACTCAATGGAATAAGCCCTTTTCCACAGGCATTGGAGGCTTCACCATTACCCAGGATCGAGCCTTAGCCAAGACACTTCGCCAGGCTGAAGATCGCTATCCGCTGGCGCCTAAAAAGACTCGCCGCAGCCTACAATGGCAGTTCTGGGCCCGAAGAAACCTTTTGAAACCCTGGGTTTACTGGCCTGTTTTGTCCCTTTATCGATATTTGTCAGCGGCGGGCTTGGTTACCGGGTCATCCGCAGGGGAAGAGCTACGGGGGATTAACCAGCCAATGGGGTATTTGCAACGCCTTTCTCCCGAGCAAGCCCAGCTTGGTTTGCGCAGCCTACAAACATTCTCCAAAATATGGCAAAGAAGACAAACGGTTGGGCAACATTACCGAACCGTTTTGGAAGAATTGGGGAAAGGTCGGCTTACAATTCCAGCCGATCGAAAACACAGCTTTTTGAAATTCCCGGTATTAGTAAAAGATCGAAAGGTCTTTATGGAGGCCGCTCGGAGAGCTAAAATTCCGCTTGGCGACTGGATGCTCAGTCCCATTCACCCCATTGAAGCTAATTGGGAAGAATGGGGATATCAAGCCGGAAGCTGCCCAAACGGGGAATACCTCAGTAAACACGTAGTAAATTTGCTAACGGAAGAGCCGGAGCCAGTCGTCTATCGAACGATTACCTTTTTGCGTCAACAAAAAGATCAAATCTTGCCTTGGGAAGATTAATTATTTTGCCTCCACGTCCATTTCCTCCAGCAGAATATGGATGTCCCGAACGAAGCGTTCTACGCTCTTAGGGTCAGTACCATCGCAAAAACTGCGCACGTGCCGATTGGGGTCAACTAGAATGAGGCGACCGCTGTGATCAAAACCACCGGGGGCATCATCGTCTCGATAGGCAATGGAGAAATAGTCATCGGCAATTTCCATGATCTCGTCTTCGATACCAGTCACTAAGTGCCACTTTTGGGATTCAACCCCCATGTTCTCCGCATATTGCTTGAGGTGTGGAACGGAGTCTCGGCGGGTGTCAATGCTATGCGCTAGCAAAAGTAGTTCATCTTGCTCTTTGAATTGATCGTATAAATCAAGCATGGATTTAGTCGTCATTGGGCAAATCGTAGGGCAAGCGGTAAAAAAGAAGTCTGCAACGTAAGCCTTACCGGCAAAGGTCGCATTGGTCACAACTTGGGAGTCCTGGTTGATAAAAGAAAAATCAGGAATCTGGTGATATAGAGTATCGCCATCCACAATATCTCGTTCTCCCAAAATAGGTAAGGTCTGGGTTTCTACGGGGGTATCACAAGCGACTACCAACACTACGGTAGCGAGTGCAAATATCAGTCTAAAATGGGTATTCATAAGGTGACTTCTTTTCAAATATACGCAAGACTGTAAAGGTACAACATCAATAGTCTCTAACACACAACTATTCCTCGATGTTGTATTTTTCCATCAAGGCTCGGCCTGCCTTAATCGATTGCTCCATATCTGCTTTGACTTTAACAATACGAGCCCGCTCGTATTCCAGATAATCAAGTATCCCTTGGTGTTCCAGAGAGTCTTGCAAGGGTTCGAGCTGTTGAAAGTTATACATCCAGTCCCACATGCCGTCCTCGGCTTGTTGTAATTGGGTCAATAAATCCAAAAGCTCGGTTTTAGTGGAGGGTTGAGAAGATGTTTGCTCTTCCAAGTAAGCACTCACGCGCCGTTTGATGCGGCCGATGGTAGACATTTCGGGCATGACCTCATCGTGGATGCCAATTACATCGTCCCAGGTCTCCCCTTCGAGTGTTTGTTCGGCCGAACTTTCGTTTGTCGTTGATTCTGAGGGGTTTTCAGTTTCGTTGTTGTTAGTACAAGCGTTCAAGCTAGCGAATAAAAAGACTAAATAAAGTACGAATCTCATATACGGATGTTTGGTTTAAAACGGGTTATTTTTTAATAAGTACGAGGAAACTCTTCTGGGGTTACCAGAATAAAATCTGCCTTTTGCGATTGTTCGGTTTGTAGCTTATCCAATTTCTTTTGACGGACGGTACTAATAGTAACGATTTTAAGGGCTGGATTTATTTGCTTTAAATAATCTACAATGCCAGAATAGTAATCGGAGTGAAAAGAACCGTTGATGTGATAGACCAATTGCCCATTACTCCATTGCTGGGCAATGTTCCAGGCCATTACATAATCTTTGGCGGCTTGGGCCTCTTTCATACCAGAACCGCCATGCTCGGAAGATTCTCCGAATAAGCGGTCCATTTCTTGGTAAGCGCGAAAATTTAGGTCAATGGGCCAGGGGAGAGGCGGGAGAAACAACTCCTGAGCTCTTGGAGAAATGGCCATCAGAGCGCTTATCCCTCCCCGGTAGATTAGATTGGCGTACCGACGGGGGATATTGGTTCCCAATACGGGCGTTTGGTGTTGGATAGCCCATTCTACCAAGGGGCGGTAATCGGTTTCGAAGTTAGACCAGAGGTCAAGCGCATTTTCAAAATCCTGATACCGGATGAGCTTTTGGCTGTATTCGCCC
Organism: Bacteroidota bacterium; assembly: GCA_038748815.1. Lineage (GTDB taxonomy): Bacteria > Bacteroidota > Bacteroidia > Chitinophagales > Saprospiraceae > JBCDIO01. The sequence continues at coordinate 369 of JBCDIO010000351.1, read as the reverse complement.
ACTACGATGTTCTGATCGGTTTCAAGCATTTCCATTCCTACAATCAATTCGCCCTCGCGTACTTGCTGCAATCCTTTCAATAGTTCAAGTTCCATCCAGTGGGCTAGCGGATCATTGTGGATCTCTCCAAAGAAAACCACATCCGCATTCTTACAGGCTTTTAAAACTTGACGGAAATTGCAGGATTTGGAAGAAGGCCCCTCAAACCACTGGTAAGCGGGTAATACCTGAGCAGGCATGAGCGGGGACCAAGTTAGTCCTACCAGTAATAAAAAACAGCGGAGGGTGTTCATAGCTTCAATTTCGGCTGTAGGGATGTTGAGCAGGTTCTTTAATCAAGGTATGATCATCTTGATTAGGCCCGCTTTT
>JBCDIO010000350.1:0-4979 GCA_038748815.1 Bacteroidota bacterium | reverse complement strand
CTACTCGAAGGAATGAACTCAAAAATCCAGTTTATCAAAAGAGCCGCAAGAGGCTACCGATATACTGATAATTTCAAACGAATGATTTTATTCGCTTTTGGAGATCTTTAGCTCACTGACCAAATGAAATCATTTTGAACCTATTATCTAGATAAATTTAAAAAACGTTTCCCCAAACTGAAGGTAACGCACAGCGTTGATGTAAGCCTCAACCACGCTCCCCGCTTCGATAACGCTCGAGCGCAGGGCGGCGAACGAAATATACCAGACGTAATTCAGTTTCAGACCTTACACGACTTCGAGTACTACAAGGAGCATGAGCTCATTATGCCTTATAAACCCAGAAATTGGGACAAAGTCTTCCCAGATCACAAAGACCCAAACGGGTACTGGACAAGCATGTACGGGGTGACCTTTAGCAATTATGTTAATCCGGAGATCCTGGGAGACGTCCCCGCCCCTCGCGATGCCCTCGATTACTTAGATCCAAGGCTAAAAGGTAAAATCATTCTGACCTATCCACACGATGATGATGCGGTACTCTACCAATTCTGGAACCTCAAAGAACAATACGGTTGGGAGTACCTAGAAAAGCTAGTGGCCAATGAGCCTACCTGGGTGCGGGGTACGGCATGGCCTTATGTGGCCATCAACAATGGTTGGTATGCCGCCAGTTTTACGACCTTCTGGTCCTTTGAGCCATTCCCCAATCAGAAGACGCAGTTCTTATTGCCAGAACAAGATTACTTCCTAACCTGGTTTCAAACGGCGGCTATTCCCACACAAGCTAAAAATAAGGCGGCCGCGAAGCTTTACATGAGTTGGATGCTTTCCGAAGAAATGCAGGGTACCTGGCTGCAATTCCCGGTTCGCTACGATATCGAAGCACCGGGCGGTTATAAATCGGTATTACACCAAAATACCTCTCCGGGTGATTTCCGACGTTGGATGATGGAGCGGGATCAGGTGGAGCGATTTCGATTGCAAATGCGGCAGTTGATCGGAGAAGCCCAGGGACCAGGCCCAGTCGACATCGATTATAGCATTAAACCGGAATAATGCCTGCCCAAACCAAATGAAAGTCCTATACCCGAAAGGTCCGTATCTATCAGGCTACTATTTCGGAGCTATTGGTTCTAATCCGTTTCCTCGATCCCCTAGGGATCGGGGAAACATGTAGGTTTGCCAACCTTAATCCACCAAACCCTGTAAGGTAAGCCAAGCGGCCTCCTTATATTTCCGGCCGATGGGTACGATCCCTTTTTCGTGCTGAATCGATTTATTATCAAAGCGGATTAAATTGCCCGTATTGACCACAAAAGAGCGATGCACGCGTAAGAAGGAAGCCGGTAGTTGGTTCAGCAGATCGCTTAAGGTCATCAGGCTAATCAAATCTTCGCTTCGGCAGACGAGTTTGACGTGGTTCTTAACCGATTCAATGTGTAGGATATCGCAAAAGGCGACTTTCTGATAGGCCCGATTGGTCTTAATAAAGAGGTGATCTTCTTCTGGGGTCTGCATATGCAATTTCGGCTCCGGAGATGTTACCCGTGGGGCTTCTTCATATAGCCGTTTCTTAAGCCGACTGGCCGTTTGCAAGAAGCGTTTAAAACCAATCGGTTTGAGTAAATAATCAACTACTTCCAGATCAAAGCCATCCAAGGCGTATTCTCGATGGGCCGTTGTAAGAACCGCCAAGGGCTTAGGGTCGAGCATCTTCAGTAACTCCAAGCCCGTCATTTTGGGCATTTGAATATCTAAGAATAAGACATCTACCGCTAAGTGATCTAAAGCCAGAAAGGCCTCTACCCCACTGTGAAAAATCCCTACGACCTCAAAGCCGGGAATATTCGACAAATGCGATTCGATGACCTTCGTGGCCATTTCTTCGTCGTCAATAATCAGACATCGGATTGCTGCTCTTGCCATCTTTGTGATTAGGCTTTTTCTAATTCAATCGACAAGTAAACTCGAAACGTTTCTCCTTTGGTAATTTGTAAAGAATGCCGATCTGGATAAATCAATTCTAATCGTTTTTTAATATTCCCCAATCCTATCCCGGATTGAATATGCTCGTTTTCTTGGTCCACCGAAGAATAGGAATTTTCAATAAAAAAAGATAGGACCTGTTCCTGAACGTCCATTTTAATGGTAATAAAGGACATCCCCTCTTCCTTAGCCGGGCCGTGTTTAAACGCATTCTCCACAAAAGGTAGTAATAAAAGTGGGGCAATGGAATAATGGACAGGCATCGTTCCTTTATCAAATTGAAATTGGAGTCTGCGCTGGTACCGCAATAGCTCTAACTCCACATAATGGTCCAGCATTTCCAATTCCTTGGCTAAAGGGATGCGTTTAGTATCGCCTTCGTACAGCATGAAACTCAATAGATTAGATAAGGTAACGATGGCTTCCCCCGCACGCTGGTCCTTGGATAAAACTAGGCCGTAGATATTATTAAGGGTATTGAATAAAAAATGAGGCTGTACCTGATTGCGTAGATACTTCAGTTCGGCTTCCACCTTTTGCTGTACCAGACTCTGGTTTCGTTCTTGTTCGTGGAGGTAATTCTGAAAGAATTTAATACAGATCACCATGGCGGTGATATAGATCAATTGCACCCCTTTGTATACGAACTGTTCAATAGTATAAGCTTGTGAATCATGCAAAATGATGGGATGAACAAAATGGGCATACACTAGGTATAGTATCACCGCAAAAAAGAGCAAAACGACGACACTATAGGCCACGAAATAGCCATACTTCTTGGTGTATAGATACCGCGGCATAACCCAATAAGCAATGGTATAGGCCGCTCCAATTTTAATGGGTAAAACCGTGGCTTCGAAGGCGATCCATTGCCCAATTCGAACATGATCATCCAAAGACTTGAGGGTATTTCCGATCAAGGTATTGATGATGACCAGGAAAGCACTCCACAGCAGCCAATAAAGGATATGTCGTTGGATTCGTTGCCAATGCCAGGTTTCGTATTTCTTGAAGAATTCCACGGCACAAAAGTACGGGGATTCTGTTAGTGCAGACCGAGGGAAGGACCAACGACGCTCTAGGGAGGACAAACAACCACCACCGTGAGCCAAGTCGTTTGCTAGGGCACAAAACCCCCAAATTTGTTGTCTAGCACTGGTAAAGCTCCGTCGGTCCCGTTTCCCAAAATGCGGTGAATAAGGCTTTTATGTTTGTTGCATCGACCATTTAAATCAATCTACGATGCGACTTATTCTAATACTATTACTCTTCTTAGGCTTTTTAATTCAAGTCAGGGCTCAGCACCAAATTACCGGTACCATCACCGATGAGCAAGGGGCCCCTCTGGTTTATAGTAATATCCTTTTACTCAATGCCGAAGGGGCCTTTCTTATCGGCGAATTGTCGGATGAATCAGGCCATTTTACCATCGGGGAGCTTCCCGCCGCTAGATACATCCTACAGATTACCGCCATTGGATATACGGATTGGCGTCAATCTATTGATTTAACGAGCGATCTAGAATTGGGTACCCTCCTGCTGACTACTAGTAGCTTGGAATTAGAAGAGGTCACCGTTACCGCCCAAAAAGCGGCTTTTGAACGTAAAGCGGACCGCACGGTGGTCAACGTCAGTAGTCTCCCTACCGCCGCCGGGGGTAATGCTCTGGATCTCTTAGAGAAGTCTCCCACCGTGCAAGTGGATCGAGTTAGTAGTAACGTTTCCTTACTTGGGCAGAATGGAGTGCTCGTGTTTATCAATGAAAAGAGAATACGCCTGGACGGGGCGGATCTCTTGCAGTACTTAGAGTCCATTCCGAGTTCGAATATCGTTTCTGTAGAACTGATCAATCATCCTCCCGCCAGCTACGATGCCGATGGCACCGGCGGCGTGATCAATATCATTCTAAAAGAATACGAGGCGGATGGTTTCAACGGCAGCGCGAATGTATTTAGTGGCTACGGGATTGGTTTGAAATACGGTGGAGGCTTTGTGTTTAATGTAAAAACGGGCAAGGTCAATGTCTATGGAGATGCCTCTGTTTTCCAGAATGCTACTCAACAAAATTCCACGATTGCCTCCAACATTCAATTTGACCAAGGTCAGTTGATCGCCGAGCAGTTTAGCAATCGTCCGGCCACCATTGGCAATTACAGTGGGAAGCTGGGCCTCTCCTATGCCATCCATCCCAAAACTTCCGTGGATGTGTACGGTTCCTACGCCCGAAGACACTGGGCCTTAAATGCCGAAACACGTACGAGCTACCTGGGGGATATTTCTCCAATCCAGTATGATCTCTTACTAGGCAATGAATCGAATACCACCGATCAATACAATGCAAGTCTCCGGGTACAGCAACAGCTAGCTGACGGGCACCACCTTTCGGGTGATTACGATTACCTGGCCTTCCGCATGGATAACCCGACCGACTATCAGTTGCAAAACTTTGCGGATAATTCGCAATTAATCAGCCAGTCGGTCTTTGCAACGCGGAAGGAAACGCCGCTCGATTTCCACGTAGGAAGAATCGATTATCGAGGTAGACTGACGTCCCGGGTCGAATTGGAAGCTGGAATAAAAGCCACCTTTTCTCAAGTACAGAACAATACAGCCTTGCTAAATGCACAGGGTGAAGCTTCCACCGACCCCGTCTTTACAGACCAGATGAAGCTCCAAGAAGGAATTTATGCGGCTTATCTTTCGATTAATGGGACCCTCGGTGAGCAATACACCTATACGGCGGGGCTTCGATACGAATATTCTGACCTAGACTTGCAAGCTGCACAGGGGGATGTAAACCGCCAGATCTCCAGGCTTTTCCCTTCCGTCAGTGTCACCAAGTCCTTCTCGGCCACTAGCCGCCTAAGTTTGGCTTACCGCGAGCGGATTGCCCGCCCCGGGTTTCAAAATCTGGCACCCGCCTTTTTCTTTTTTAACCCCTACACCGTACAATGGGATGATCATCCGTGGCGTAACTCAAGGAAACGAAT
>JBCDIO010000349.1:0-4988 GCA_038748815.1 Bacteroidota bacterium | reverse complement strand
TTTTCTTGTACACCTCCTATTACGGCTGCGACCAAAGTCAGGCCCAGCGGTCTCTTTCTGGTAAAAGTCTGAAGGAGGTACAGCGAGCCCTGCTATTTAATGGTCTCTTCCGTTTTCCAGTAACGTTGAGTTATTGTTTCATGGGTTTAATCATTGGTACTTTTGCGTTTGCTACTCCTGAGTTTATGGGCCTGATTCCGAGTGATTCACCGGATCAGATGGTTCCTTTGTTTATCATCAACTATATGCCGAACGGCATCGTAGGATTGCTACTCGTGGCTATATTGGCGGCGGCCATGTCTTCTTTGAGTTCGGCTATTAACTCCCTCTCGGCAGCCACCTTAGAAGATTTAGTGATCCGGAATCGCAGTACGCCAATGGATGATGCGCAGACCTTGCGGTATTCCAAAGGATTGACCTTAACCTGGGGGTTGATATGTATTTTACTAGCTTTTACGGCTGGGGAAATTGCCCCCACGGTCATTGAGGCCATCAACAAAGTAGGATCGGCGTTTTACGGTCCGATTGTAGCTACTTTCATCTTAGCCATTCTTAGTAAGAAGACAACCACGATAGGAATCAATATTGGTCTGCTCGTTGGGGTTTCTGTTAACCTGTTTATTTGGCAAAGTGGCCAGCCGATCTTTTGGATTTGGTGGAATTTCATTGGTGCCGCCATTACCTTAAGTTTAGGTTATTTCTTGTCCTTGATTTTACCTAAACGTGCAGAGAAAAAAGTACTTTTGGAAGCTCCTAGTCTGCAATTTTCTAGAACGGAGAACTATTTATTGGTCGGTTACTTTCTCTTTATGGTCTGGTTTAGCGGGTCATTAATTGGATGGTTTACATAAGGATTAGGGCCATTTCGAACAACCAACTTTACTATGAAACTATCTAGGGGTTACATCACCTTGATTGCTGGTTTATTGCTCGCTGCAGTATTTACCTATTTCTTTAGTCAGATTGTACTATGGGTGATCATTTCCTGGATTTTAGCCATGATAGGGCAACCACTCATGCGTTTTTTCCAGAAGTATATTCGGTTTGGGAAAAAATTCAGAGCAGGACCTAATTTGAGTGCGATGCTCACGCTACTCACCTATTTTGTTGTCTTGGGAGCCTTGGTTATGTTGTTCGTTCCGCTAATTATTCAGCAGATCAATAATCTCTCCGAAATAGACTATCCGGCGTTGGCCACCACTTTAGAGGAGCCTATTCTTCAGATCAATCAGCAATTGATTGAATGGGGCTTCATTGATGAAACGCGCCCTCCGGAAGAACAGCTACGCGATGCTTTACCAGTGAACTCCTGGTTTCAAATCAACAAATTGGGGGATCTTTTCAGCGGTATTTTATCGACGGCTGGCAATCTGGTGATTACGCTCTTTACTTTGGTCTTCATCACTTTCTTCTTTTTACGGGAAGATGGTCTTTTGGTCGGATTCCTTACCGCTTTGGTACCCAACCAATACGAGGAACAGGTTCGCAATGCAATCGATTCGATCAGTCATATGCTAACGCGCTATTTTGGGGGAATCCTGGTGCAGATCACCGTCATAACGCTCTTTGTTTGGATTGGGCTGAGTATTTTTGGGATTAAGAACGCGTTGGTGATCGGGTTCTTCGCCGCATTGATTAATGTAATCCCCTACGTCGGCCCCATCATTGGAGCGGCATTTGGCTTATTTATTACTATTTCTTCCAACTTAGACCTCTCTTTTTACGCAGAGCTTTTCCCAATGCTCCTTCAGGTCGTTTCCGTTTTTGCGGCCATGCAGATGCTCGATAACTTCATACTCCAACCCTGGATTTTCTCGACCAGCGTGAAGGCGCATCCTTTAGAGATTTTCTTGGTCGTCTTGATGGGGGCACAGGTAAATGGTATTGTGGGAATGGTAGCCGCTATTCCTACTTACACCGTACTTAGAGTCATTGCAGCAGTTTTTCTCAGCGAGTTTAAGATTGTACAGCATATGACAGAGGGAATGACCGACCATGAAGAAGATGAGTGATCCTTGCTACCCTTTGAAAGCCATTTTGTTCGGTCTACTTGTGTCATATTAACATCATTTCCTCTTCCTCCGTCTTTTTTTTACAAATCCCAGAAAAACAGGGCGATCGGGCTTAAAAGTCGCAACAATATGATTGCGCCCCTGTTAAGGTGATATCTCTAAACCTTAATTTCTTTCTAACCAAAAAAGTATTGCGATGCGCAATTATGTGTCTCTCCTAGCAGGAATGGCATTTGCCTTCTTGTTTGTTTTCACCTCTTGTTCAAAGGACGAATCTGTTCTGCCTGCTCAAGAAATCACAGCTGAAGAAGACAATGCACGCCGGGTAAGTGGCCCTAGCATTGTGGATTTCGTACGGACGAACCCCGATTTCCAAGTATTGTACCAAGCGATCTTGCGTGTAAATAGCGTACGGACGATCTTGAACGGACGCGTACCAGTAACCGTATTTGCTCCAACCGATGCTGCTTTCACGGACTTATTGAACGCTGCTGGTTTCAGCTCATTGAATGCTGTACCACTAGATGTACTTAAGACTATCCTTACTGGACACATCATCACCAATGATGTGTTAGCGGCGTCTGACATTACTACCGGATATTACGAAACCATCGGGACTACTCCCTTCGGAGTTCAGGCTCCTGCTTCTATCTACATTAGTACGGCTAATGGTGTAACTATCAACGGAACTTCTAATGTTGTTACTCCAAACGTTACCGTTGGTAGTGGTATCATCCACGTAGTTGATGCGGTTATCAATCCAGGTAACATTGTTGGATTCGCTGTAAACGATCCTAACTTCAGCTCATTAGTAGCTGCTTTGACTCGTCCTGACTTGAGCGTCGATTTCGTTGCGGCTCTTAGCCAGGCAGGTCCTTTCACTGTATTGGCACCAACGAACCAAGCGTTCACTAACCTATTGAATAGCAACCCAGCTTGGAATACCTTGAATGATATTCCTGCTGGTCTATTGGAGCAGGTATTGTTGTACCACGTTACAGCGGACGGAAACGTACGCTCTGGTAACCTATTCAATGGTTTGACCGCTACTTCTCTACAGGGTAGTAACTGGTACTTCAACCTTACAAACGGTGTACAAATCGTAGCTGGTTCTAACACCGCTAACGTGATTGCTACCGATGTACAAGGTCAGAATGGTGTGATCCACGCGATCGACACTGTGATCCTTCCTTAATTAGGAAAACGAACCTATACCGATAAAAGGGCTTGCACAATCGTGCAGGCCCTTTGTTATTTGGGGAACATGGATACTTGTAGACCGAGTGGCCTGTAGGTTTTATTCGAAAATCCATTCCTTCCTCTAGCCATTATTTCCAAGGCAAATAATCCTTTTACCATCGATACTCAACAGCCCCTGCCCGCGCTCGGTATCGACTATTTCAAAACTTTGAATCCACATGCTAATAACTAGGTTATTTTAGTACCGCAAGCTTCTAATTTGCTAATTGAATGGAGTTTGAAAAAGTCGAAAATAAAGCAGATCGGAAAATGGGGATGGGAGGAAAAAGGGAGCGAAAATCTTACTACGTGTGCATAATACATACTCGCCTTCCGACTGCAGTGGGAAGACGACTTATAATGGAGGCGAACTTTATCGGATTTAAACCTTTGAAAATGAGCCGTTTAAAAAAATATCAAACAGCACTCAGACCTCTTCATCCGCCATCCGGATCAAGCCCAAATAACCCCTCTTTCTTACCCAGTTATTTTTGTTTTTTTTCGATCAGAATGGAAACAACACCCTACACCTTCTCCCAAGCCTTGACGGCTAATTGTTGCGTTAAATTCTCCAGATAGTAACTACCCGCAGCCGGATCTACAACATGGTCAAGATGGGACTCTAGCATCAACACATGCTGTACATTGCGGGCTACCCGACGACTAAAGTCATCAGCATTAGCTCCTTCCTCTCCATCGGAAGGCAAAACGGTCAGGCGATCAACCCCGGCAATCACGGCACTCATGGCCATGCTGGTAGCTCGAATCTTGTTCGTATGTATCTCTTCATGATAGGCCTGCGGAGCTAAGTAAGCATCAATCTCTGGCAGCTGTCCTCCTTGTAGCTGGAAGCTTTGCAACACATTGGCCATTAGGTGCTTTAAAGCTCTAATCTTCGCAATTTCCAAAAAGTAAGAGGTACCCACCTGTAGCTGAACCCGGACATTTTTAATCCATTGACTCAGATCTAAATCCGCGGCCTGTGCGGTTTCTAATACCTGAATTAACCCTCTGGTGGTTTTACTTAGCTCTTCTACGACACCTTCCCGATTGCCAAACCAAGGACGAGCATCTACTAATGCCAATTTAGGCGATTGGGTTCCTGCCTTCAATAAGCCTTTCCACATGGAGGCATTGGTAGTATTGGATATTCCAGATAAGCTCCAGGAAATCGGTTGTTCGGTATAGTGTTTGGTCAGGTGAATGCGCATCATGGTAGCAACGCTATGAGCATCGCCAGGGGCAGCAAGCTCGATACCAAAATGAATATACCCAAGATGAACCTCCTGTAAAAGTTGTTCCAGATAAATTTCTGAAGGCATTGCGGAAAGTACGACCAAAGGGCTATTTACTCCTTTAGAAAGGGCCGCCAATAGTTGTCGGTTGGCCGCTTTAGGGTCATCCCCCAGAAGGAAGGTTTCCCCAATCTCCCATTGGTTATTGGGTCGCCGAATGGGATTTAATGCACTGGGTAAATCTTCGGCATGCGCAAAGGGGGTTATTTCAATGCCTTCGGGTAAAGGCCAGGTCAATTCCTCCAGCGCGCGGCCTTTGAGGTCCTTCTCTACTTTGGCTAACCAGGTGGCTTTGTCGATCTGGCTAAATGCATCTGCCATAAACGGGTGTTATTAGGCCGATAAATATAATGAAAAGAGCCTTTCTTTCGAATCGAAAGAAAGGCTCTTATATTTTTCAAAAGAATCTTGAAGATTCTCTTTTAGTAGCGGTAGTAATCTG
>JBCDIO010000348.1:0-4991 GCA_038748815.1 Bacteroidota bacterium | reverse complement strand
CGCGGCAAGGCCAAGCTCAATACCCCGATTTTCAAGTGCTGCAGCATTAGTCACTTTAGAGGTAAATCCAGACGAAGAAGGTACGTCGGCATTCAATAATAGGTCATCTACTGTTTTGATGTAGTACGTTGCATCGAAGAATACACGATCATTAGAGAAGCCTAGGTCAACTCCGAATTCTAGCTCGCTCTGGCGTTCTGGACCTACTTCTGGATTACCTAATAGGTTGTCAATTTCAACTCCAGGTGAACCACTGATAATGGCACTATTCAAGGTTGTAAACTTAGCACCGAAACGGGCAAAGTTACCCGACTGACCATAAGCAACCCGTGCCTTCAAGTGGCTAAGGGTACTAGGTAGGAACCCAAATTCGTGGAGATTAATTGCTGCTGAAGCCTTAGGGTAGTAGAACAGCTGGTTAATGTCACTGTTGTTAGAAGATTTGTCTCCCCGAACCCCCAAAGTAACGATGATCTGATCCTTGAAGTTTACTTCTTCTTGTACAAAGAAACCTTTATCCTGCTGGATCTGGCGCACTTGAGTTACATTACGGGAGCCCCCTTGGTCAAGGTTGGTTTGACCCGTGATTAAGTTAGCAGTTTCTCCCAGAATAGTATTCTGATTGAAGTTAAGTACTTGCACACCCGCCTGCGTACGGAAAGAAAGGCCGCTCGCAGTGTACTGAGACCAAACCAAGTATGATTCCAAGTTGGTGTTTAGGCTGAAGGTAGAGCCCTGCACGGAGACTCCGTTCAACCCACCGTTTTCGGGCTTCATAAACTGTAGGCTATTTGGGAAGATGGCCTCTGTTTTAAGGTTGAAGTAGTCAATCCCTCCCCGGGCAATCAACTTCACCGAAGTATAGTCTGAGCTTACGATGGAGGCCGTTGCCGTGGCTCCGGAAATTACCCGGTTTACGGTTTCGTTGTTGGTGATTGTATTGGCTGTTTCTAAGAAGTTAGAGGCCGAATAGGGATTCTCCGGAAAGAGACCATTATCATCGGGCAGTAATTGCGCCCAAGCGGGGGTTGCGGAAAAAGAAACCCCCATGGTAGTACCCGAGTTATCATTGTTGAAAAAACCCCGATCTGCCGAACTATTCACATAGTTGGTAGAGGTAGAAATGTCTAACCAATCAGCGATTTGATGATCAACGTTGACCCGTACAGAAGCCTTTTGATAACCGGTATTTTCTACGATACCTTCGTCATCTTTAAGGGTACCTCCAATGAAGAAACTAGTCTTTTCGTTACCTCCACTAATGCTAAGGCGAGTATTAGAAAGAAGTCCCATGTTACCGTAAAGCAGATCTTCGTAATTCTGGATATTACCAGCATTTTGAGCGGCATTAAAGTCATCAACATCATCCGCATAACGCGAAGAGTTCGCTACTCGCTCGGCGGTCCATTCCCGTTGGCCTAGAGGATTAAGTATTTCCGTCCAGCCTAATGATTGGGATAGGCGTATATCTGTTTTTCCAGGCTTACCTTTTTTAGTGGTGATAATAATTACCCCACCGGAAGCCCGAGAACCATAAATGGCCGCGGCTGATGCTCCTTTGAGGATTTCGATGGATTCGATATCGTTTGGATCGATATCTGCCAAACGGTTAGAAGGGTTATCTTGATTGGATTGAGAACCTCCACCCGATGCTTGAGAAACTACATTTAGACCCGCTGGGATAGAGGAGTTGTTTAAGAATACACCGTCCATGATAAAGAGCGGCTGAGAGGAACCACTGATCGAGGTTTGACCCCGCAGTTTGATCCCGATACCTCCACCGGGTGCACCGGAGTTGGTGGTAATATTAGCCCCTTTGAATTTACCATATAAAGCGGCATCGGTAGTGGTTGGTACGGCGATACCCGAAATTTCTTTGCCGGGGATCGAAGCAACCGAATTGGCTAAGTTGCTCCTTTTTACGTTCGTTGCGAGACCGGATACGACAACGGCATCCAGCTGGGTGGCTTCGTCGGAAAGAACAATGGAAATGGATCCGCCACCTTTCGAAACGTCCTGGTCAATGGTAGCAAAGCCGACGTAGCTTATCTCCAAAGTCCCTGATTCGCCTGGAACAGATATAGAAAAATTACCGTCAAAATCGGTGACGGTTCCGTTGGCGGTTCCTTTAACCAAGACGGTTACTCCGATGAGTGGTTCTCCATCGGCGTCCTGTACGGAACCAGTTGCAGTGAATTGAGCTTTTGCGGTAAAGCTTACCAGCAAAAGGGTAGCCATGACAAAGCAGGCTCTCATGAACTGTTTAATCATACTAGTGAGATTTGTGAATAGTGAATCAACTTTCAGTGGGTACGTTTCCGCGCTGTTTCTTTACCTAAGCTTAACATGAAGTTAACAAGAGCTGTTTAAAGGTTTGGGTCGACAACTTAGTTTCAAGTATGAAATTTGGAATGAAATAAAATGGTAAAATAAAATTTGGAGCGAGGGGGTGCGTCAAATATAGATAAATAAATGTGAATTGAAAGTGATTTCAAAAAAAAGCAATTTTTATACAGTTCGTAATGGTGGGGTGCGGACCGAGTCCCCGAAAGGGCGAGTGCTTGAAATAAGAAAGGCGACCTCGGTAGGAGGCCGCCTTTACAGGTATGTTAGTCAGCGTTTAACGTTCTAGAGCGGAAGGTATTTTTGGGGGTCTACCTCCCGCATAATCTGGTAAATTTTACGGACTAAGGAGTCTCGGTTAGGTTTAGTGAAATAGTCTCCATCCGATCCGTAAGGAGGACGGTGTGCCTTAGCACTTAGTGTCTGTGGTGCAGAATCCAAGAACTGGTAACCATCTTGTTTTTCTAGCACCTCTTGCATCATATAGGCTGTAGCACCACCGGGTACATCTTCGTCCAAGAAGAGAATCCGATTCGTTTTTTTCAATGATTCTACAATCCGGAATTCTAAGTCAAATGGTAGTAGGGTCTGTACATCGATTAATTCTACCGAAATACCAAGATGGTCTAAAACAGGCAGGGCCTTTTGGGCAACCCGTACACAGGAACCGTAGGTGACCAAGGTAAGATCCGTACCTTCACTAAGTACTTCCGGCACGCCCAGTGGGATGGTAAAAGTGGCTAAATTATCTGGCTGTTTTTCCTTTAATCGGTATCCGTTCAGGCATTCGACAACAATCGCTGGTTCGTCGGATTGTAAAAGGGTATTATAAAACCCAGCGGCCTGCACCATGTTACGGGGAACACAAATATGGATCCCACGCAGTGAATGGAGCATCATTCCAAGGGGCGATCCGGCGTGCCAGATTCCTTCGAGTCGATGTCCGCGGGTGCGAATAATAGCTGGTGCGATTTGCAGGCCATCCGTCCGATAGCGCAAAGTGGCTAAATCGTCACTCAGCGGCTCAAGACCGTAGATCAGATAGTCGAGATATTGAATTTCGGCGATGGGGCGTAGGCCCCGAAGTGCCATTCCAATGGCTTGTCCGACAATGGTCCATTCTCGGATACCGGTATCAAAAACGCGGTGTTCACCGTATTTTTCTTGTAAACCTGCAAAGCCCTGATTCACATCTCCAATCTTACCTACGTCTTCTCCAAAAGCAAAAAGGGTAGGATAACGTTCCAAGGAAAGGTCAAAAAACTGTTGCAGTATTTCGTACCCATTCTTAGAGGGGCTGTTTTCCGAGTATTCGGGGGCAATGGCCGGAACTTGGGTAGCGGCTTTCGAAGAATGGCTGTATAAGTTGTTATGGTATCGATCTTCGGCTAGGGAAGCACTTGCAGTGATCCAACTACGAATTTCGCCTAGGGCTGGGTGCTCGACCCCTGGAAATTGAAAGGTAAACGCTTGGCCAATGGCAAGAATTTCACTGTAGGTAGGATTTACCGTAGTCTTTAACTCTTGCAAGCTAGCTTGCGCAGCAGTAGAAAAGGTTGGATCGGGAGCGAGGGCTTCTAGTTGCGTTCGCAAGTGGTGTAAATGCGGTTTAACTTGTTCGGTATAGTCTTTCCAGGCTGATTTTTGAGCTTCGCGTACTTCCTTTTTTGCTTCTTGATTGATTTGGTCGAGTTCTTCGGCGGTGGCAATTCCTTCTGCCAGAATCCATTCCTTGAACTTCACTAAGCAGTCGTGCTCTCGTTCCCATTGCAGTCGTTCCTTAGATTTGTAGCGTTCGTGCGAACCGGAGGTAGAGTGACCTTGGGGTTGAGTTACTTCCTCTACGTGAATCAGGACGGGGCTGTGTTGTTGCCGACTGTAGGCAATAGCCTCTTGATACGTTTTGCAGAGTGCCAAGTAGTCCCAGGCTTTCACGGTAAAAATTTTCACGCCGGGTTCTTCCGGAGTTGCGTCCAATCCAGCGAGGGCTTTCGAGATGCTTTTCTTGGTGGTCTGGTAATCGATCGGTACGGATATACCATAACCATCATCCCAAACCGAAACGGCCATAGGTACTTGTAAGACACCTGCGGCATTCATCGTTTCCCAAAAGACACCTTCTGAGGTGCTGGCATCGCCAATGGTTACAAAACATACTTCATTCCCATTCTTTGATAGGTGCTCCTGCTCGTGCAAGGCTGGGTTTTCCCGAAATTTCTTAGATGCGAAGGCCAAGCCAAGTCCGCGGGCCATTTGTCCTGCTGTAGGGCTAATATCAGAGGAGGTATTATACTGATCGGTTAAAGCGATAAATGAGCCATCCTCATTATTAGGGGTAGCGTAGTGGCTATTCATTTGACGGCCGCCGGAGAAAGGATCGTTTTCGGTATCGGCGTACAATTGGGCAAAGAAAGCTTTCAGCGAGGCAATCCCAAGAGCAAACATGATCGTTTGGTCCCGATAGTAGCCACTTCGCCAGTCACCCGGTTGGAAGAACTTGGAAAGCGCAATTTGGGGTAGTTCTTTTCCATCACCGATGATTCCAAACTTTGCTTTGCCGGTCAAAACCTCTTTGCGGGCAAGTATACTTGCTTCGCGACTTACCCATCCAATTCGGTAATCCTGCAATACTTCGGTACGCATATCCT
>JBCDIO010000347.1:0-4993 GCA_038748815.1 Bacteroidota bacterium | reverse complement strand
GGAAGCTGGCGAGTTTACCTTCCTGGTTACCGATATGTACGGTAAGCAAATCCACCAAGAAGAATTGTTCTTGGAAGCTGGGCTGAACGGTTTTGCCGTTGATGCTAACGGTTGGGCTCCGGGTATTTACTTGTATACTTTGCAGAATGAACGCGGTTCGATCACACAGAAGATGATTGTACAGTAAATCATGCTATAGCATCGCTGTATTTGCGGTGTGCTCAATCCCGAAAGTTGGTGAACCCGGCTTTCGGGATTTTTTTATTGGGGCAAAAAATATTTTCAAGCCCCTCTAAAGTTCGCTCTTATTTCAAGATCCTCTAGACTTTCACATCCCCCTAGAACTCTCTCCCATCTAAGCTGTTCCACATATATGGAATGCGCAAAGCGCGAAGGAACTACCTACCACGTTCTCATTATTCTTATTTTTGCGCCCGAAAATCTAACGAACCACCTATGGCTAAGATATCGATCAACATAAAAAAGGGAACCGTTCACGAGGATAAAAAGGAAGAACTGATCGTCGGAATTGACCTCGGAACTACCAATAGCCTAGTTGCCTTCATGCAAGATGGCCAGCCGCAAGCAGTACGGGATGAGTCGGGTAAGAATGCGCTGGTTCCTTCTATTGTCCATTTTGACGAAGCCGGAAATACCGAAGTGGGAACGGCCGCCCGGGAATACCTTATTTCTGACCCGCTGAATACCATTTATTCTGTGAAGCGATTGATGGGTAAATCCTATCAAGATGTAGCCGACTACCAACAATACTTTGGCTATAAGATTATCGATGAAGATACCGATAGCCTCGTTAAAATACGAGTGAAAGACCGCTTCTACACCCCCATTGAACTATCGGCAGAAATTCTCAAAGCCCTGAAAAAACGCATTGAAGCGGCACTGGATCAAACGGTATCCAAAGCCGTAATCACAGTGCCTGCCTATTTCAACGATGCGCAGCGCCAAGCGACCCGCGATGCGGGTAAACTAGCCGGACTCGACGTGCTCCGTATCGTCAACGAACCCACCGCCGCTTCCCTGGCGTATGGCATTGGGGTGCAGCAAGGAGATGGACAGACCATCGCCGTATACGACCTGGGTGGAGGAACCTTTGACATCTCGATTCTACGTATTGAAGATGGAATCTTTGAAGTACTAAGCACCAATGGAGACACCTTCCTCGGCGGAGATGATTTTGATCGGGCCATTCTGGATTATTGGCTAGAAACGACCTCCTTCGATGCGGACCAATTGCAAAAAGATAAGAGCCTTGCACAAGCCTTACGCCTGGAAGCCGAAGCAGCCAAAAAGTATTTGAGTAGCCACGATAAGTACGAAGCCGAGCTTAACGGACAAAAACTAACGATTACCAAGAGCCAATTTGAAGACCGGATACAGCGCTTATTAGATCGCACCCTGGAGGCTTGTCAAAACGCTATGCGCGATGCGGAATTAGAAGTTTCTCAAATTGACCACGTGGTTATGGTGGGAGGCTCGACTCGCGTACCGGCCGTAAAGGAAGCTGTTACGAAGTATTTTAAACGCCCCGTTAATGACAAAATCGATCCAGACGAAGTTGTCGCTTTGGGTGCCGCTATTCAAGCGGATATTTTGGCCGGGAACCAGAAAAACGTACTCCTCCTCGATATTACCCCATTGTCTCTTGGCATTGAAACCGTTGGTGGATTGATGGACACCATCATTCCAAGGAACTCCAAAGTACCCAACCGGGCCGGGCGACAATACACGACCTCAATTGATGGGCAGCGCAATCTCAAAATTGCTGTCTTCCAGGGAGAACGTGATATGGTCGAGAACAACCGAAAACTAGGCGAGTTTATTATGCGCGGTATCCCTCCAATGCCCGCGGGGATACCTAAAATCGATATTCAGTTTATTCTCAATGCAGACGGAATCTTGCGCGTACGGGCTCGAGAGCTCCGTTCCGATTTAGAACAAGAGATCGAAGTAAAACCGTCCTACGGTTTGAGCGAGGAAGATATGGGTCGCATGCTGCTAGAATCCATTCAAAATGCCGAATCGGATATGGCCATTCGGGCCTTGCAGGAAGCTCGGGTAGAAGCCCAAAATATTTTGCTTTCGGCCGATAAATTTTTGGCGCAGAATGTCGAAATTCTCTCCGACGAGGAAAAAACCCAAACGATTGCATTAGCCCAAGCCCTAAAAACGGCTACCGAAGGGGAAGACAAAGATCTCATCAATCGAGCGATGGATGAGCTCAACGAATACACACGCCCCTTGGCTCACCGGGCAATGGACTCCCAAATTGCTGCGGCGATTAAAGGAAAAAAGGTCGATTAGACCGCTCATTTACTGCTAAAAGAAGGGATACGAGGTCTCTCCATGCTGTGGAGAGACCTCGTATTTTTTAGACTAGACTAAAAAATAACTAAAGGCGCACAAAAAGTTCGCCTGTACCTAAACTCGCCTGGGGACTGTCCCGAGGACTCGGGATCAGACGAGTTTAGGTACAGGCGAACCATATCTGCGCCCATCCAAGCCACTCCACCTGAAATCAATATTTTTTTCTTGACCGGAAACTTTTTTTAACGTACCTTAGTTTTAAATTTAAACTAAGTACATGATCAAGGCACTTTATCGAGAAAATCTAAGCCTCCTCACCGACCTCTACCAGCTAACTATGGGCTACGGCTACTGGAAAAAAGGAATGGCCGAACGTCGAGCTTGTTTTCAGCTATTCTACCGCAAGCCCCCCTTCACAGGCGACCGAGGGATTATCTGTGCCGGATTACAGCCCGTTTGCGAGGTGTTGGACCATTTTCAATTGAGTGTATCCGATATTCAATATCTGGGTAGCCTACGCGGAGCCGATCAACGCCCTCTTTTCAACGAGTCTTTTCTCAACTACCTCCAACGCATGGAGTTCTCCTGCGACATCCAAGCTATCCCGGAGGGTACTTTCGTTCTTCCCCACTGCCCCATCGTGCGTGTGGAAGGGCCTCTCCTACAAGTGCAACTCATCGAGACGCTCCTACTCAATATGATCAATTTCTCTTCTCTGATCGCTACTAAAGCAGCTCGCATTCGACAAGCGGCGGGTACTGATCCCGTTTTAGAATTTGGTTTGCGCCGGGCCCAGGGTCCCAATGGAGCCTTACTAGCCACCCGGTCGGCATACATCGGCGGAGTCGACGGAACCAGCAATGTCCTAGCTGGGAAACTGCTTGGCATTCCGGTCAAAGGTACCCATGCGCATAGCTGGGTTATGAGCTTCCCTAGTGAAATGGAAGCTTTTCAGGCCTACGCAGAAGGCCAACCCAATAACGTCATCTTGCTTGTTGATACCTACGATACCCTGCAGGGAGTTAAAAATGCCATTCGCGTAGCTAAAGAGTTACAAAAAGAAGGCCAACGACTACTGGGTATCCGGCTAGATAGTGGAGACTTGGCACACTTGAGTAAAAAAGCACGCCAGCTACTGGACGAGGCCGGCTTATTCGAAACCAAAATCGTAGCGAGCAATGATCTGGATGAATACCGAATTGCCGAATTAAAAGAACAAGGAGCCCAAATTGATACCTGGGGAATTGGAACTCGATTGATTACCTCCTTTGACCGTCCCGCCCTGGGAGGCGTTTATAAACTCAGCGCGATTCAAAATGAGGCAGGAGAATGGGAATCAAAAATGAAATATTCAAATGATCAAATTAAACGTTCGAACCCTGGAATTATTAATCCGCTCAGAGTACAAACGGAAGATAGCTTGTATGTAGATGTTCTTTACAACGAGTTACAAGGCTCCTGGGAAAAAGAAGCCGTAGATCCACAAACGGGGGCCAACTTGCCTTTATCGATAAAAGGAATAAATCCGCTTCTTACTTCTATCTACCGTAAAGGAAGTAGGATCTACTCCTTCCCGACGATCCATACCATTCGTCAGAAGAGCTTGGAGAGTTGGAAAAACCAAAAAGTCTTTATCTCTGACCAAGTATTACACAGCCCTTCTCTTTGGATGCAAAAGCAAGAGTTCAAGCAACCATTGAATGATGAAAATACCGGATCACCCACTGGGCAAAAAGCGTCAAATAAGACGGCATTCAATTGAAATTATGTAAATTTCCCATTAAAGATTTGCGCTATGCCCTTCACGTATGAATATCCAAGACCGGCTTTGACCGTAGACTGCGTCATCTTCGGATACGACGCTGACAGTCAGCTCAAAGTCTTGCTCATCCAACGGGCACACGAGCCATGCAAAGATCAATGGGCCCTCCCCGGAGGTTTCGTTGATATGAACGAAGATCTCGAGACCGCCGCCCTTCGAGAACTAGAAGAAGAAACGGGGGTAAGAAATGTATTCATCGAACAGCTTTACACTTTCGGAACCCCCAAGCGGGATCCCCGAGGGCGAGTGGTTAGCGTTGCCTACTATGCCTTGGTCAACTTACTTGAACACCCCGTAAAAGCAGCCTCTGATGCACGCAATGTACGATGGTTTCCGATCCTTGAACTACCCAGTCTTGCTTTTGATCATCAGCGAATTGTAGAAGTGGCGATCTATCGGTTACGAGCCAAAGTTCGCTATCAACCGATTGGTTTTGAACTACTACCAAATCAATTCACTCTAACCCAACTGCAAGATCTTTACGAAACGGTCCTCGGCCTCAAGGTGCAAGAGCAATCCCTAAATAAGCGGAATTTCCGAACCCGAATCCTAAAAATGGGTGTTCTCGAAGAAGTAGGCATCCAAGAAGGAGTCTCCCATCGCCCCGCACGTCTTTACCGCTTCAATAAAGAAAAATACGAACAACTCCTCCGTGAAAATCAAGAGAGTCTCATCCGACGTGGAGTAGATTTCGAAATTTAAACGGCCCTCCAAATTATATCAGCATGATAAAAACCGTATTCATAAATATATTCTGCTTAAGCATCGTACCGTTGTTATTGTTCTCCTGCCAGAATGATTCCAGCGAAACGTCTGGCACGCGCTTTTCCGACCTGCCTAGTGTGG
>JBCDIO010000346.1:0-5004 GCA_038748815.1 Bacteroidota bacterium | reverse complement strand
CTGTGCTTCCGTTAGGGTAACGTACTCGACTCCGCCAGGCTCCCCTAAGGGTTTTGCAGACAGCCCAGGACCAGTTCCGTACCCGATGGGCATTCGTCCTCGTAAATCGGGCAGGGCAAAGCTCGTACGACCATCGCCTCCATAAACGGTACCAAGGAGGGAAAATAAAGCGGTATTTTGACCGATGGATATTATTTGGCCTTCGCAGGGCATCCATCCGTCTGGAATTTCTAAGCTGGGCCAAGGAATAATTTGTCCTAGAAAAAGTGGACTCATGATGTTGTTTTTTTTGTGATCTAAAGGGGATCATGAATTAGTGTCCTGGGTAAACACCTAGGTTGCAAATAATGTAATTTACTGCCAAGTAAGGGGCCATATTGTAGTGGCCTTGGCCTCCGCCGGCTATATCGGTTTCCCCACGCATGAGGACTTCTACCAAACCGGCCGCCGCATTCATCTCAACCGGATCGGTAAGAGTATCGGTGTACAACTTATCTCCCCGAACACTCTGGCCGAAGTAATGGAGTTGCGGACTTTGAGAAGTTCCATTGGCATTCCCGCAGGCGAGTTCGGTGCCTACCGATATTTCGGCTTTATAGACGTGTTTATGCGCAGGAAGCTGGTGGGTGGCAAGGGTTACGTATTCGTTACCTCCGGGAGTTCCTTGATTATAATAAGGAATGCCCGGAGCTCCATTTTCATTTACTCCAATTGGAACCCGACAACGAAGATCGGGCAGAGCAAAGGTCGTACGACCATCTCCTCCGTAGGTGGTGCCCAGGATACTAAATAGGGCTGAATAATTTTGAATCTCTAGAAACTGTCCATGGCAGGGAAGCCACCCCTCAGGGGTGAAATTGCCCGCAAAAATGGTGATCTCACCAATGAATGGGTCCATAGAATTGAATGTATTAATGATTAAAAAGGGTTCTCTAAATCATATTGCTGGGCCTAATGCGAAACTTATACCCAGGTTATCCTGACTATACTTTCATAGCTACTCTGCCATTCTCAATGAAAATGGGAAGACTAGGCTAAGCAGCTTGCAGCGATTCGCATAGAATCGGCCCGAGCTATTTCGTTCGCTTTATGATTTGTAGTGAATAGTTAGCTTCAGTTGCGCTGTATTTTTAAGAATGGAATTAGAAAAATACAGTGCCGTTTTTTCAAGAGCGTAAAAGAAACTCCACGGAGTTCATCTGGAAGATAAGAATTTTCTGGAAAGTGAAGGCTAGGGTTCGCAGGAATTCGTTCAATGTTGTGGTTACAAAGTATTAAGTTCCTCGATGAGTTTGGCCATCGACTGAATGGAACGACTGTAGAGATTGTCGGACTGCATTAATTCCTGTGGGGTGCTTCCTGGGAAGGTCTTCCCTTCTTCGATCAGATAAATCCGGTCCGCCAAGGAAGCCGAATGAATGCGGTGGGTCACTAAAATGATCCCCATTTCTTTCTTTAGTCGGTGTAGTAACTGTAGAATGGTTTGCTCCGTTTGTCGATCCATTGCGGAGGTTGCCTCGTCGAGTAAGAGAAGGGCGGGCTGGTGATAAAGCGCACGGGCTAGTCCTAATAATTGCCGTTGCCCCCCGGAAAGATTAATGCCCGATTCGCCAATGAGAGTCTGCCAACTAGCGGGGAATTTACGGAAAAAACCACCTAGCCCATATTTATTCATGATAGTCTCAAAATGGGCGATATCAACATCCTCTTCGTTTTCTAAGGTTATGTTTTCCAGAATAGAGGTATTGAAGATTTCAACGTCTTGGGGAACTACTCCAAGTAGTTTACGCCACGCGGGTAGACTGTAGTCGCTTAAGCGTTTTCCGTTGATCAGAATGGTGCCGGTTTCTGGCTCCCAAAAGCGTTGTAGGATTTGTAAAAGGGTACTCTTACCGCAGCCACTTTCTCCTAGGATGGCAATGAGTTCGCCGGATTGGACGGTAAAAGAAATTTGGTCTAACAGTACAGGACGGCCGGTGAAGCGAAACCGCAGGTTTTTGACCTCTAGTAATTGAAAGGTGTTTAGCTTGTCTTTTTGTTCTTCTGAGTTTGGGTGGAATTCTGCGTCTAATTCGGTAAAGGCTTGCATTCGGTCCAAGGCTACCCGGGCTTCTTGTAACTGGATATAGGCATTGGCAATGGTTCCCGCAGAGGCCATGGCTAGTCCCAGCAGTTGTATGATAGCCATAACTCCTCCGATGCTTAGCTCCTGTTGGATTACTAAGTAAGAACTATAGACCATCAAAGTGACCATGAATAAACTACTCGCTACTTGCGCGCTGGTGCTAAATTGTAAGCCGGTAAGCCCGAGCTGGTATCGGGCTTCTTGGAAAAGGGAGTAAACGCGGCGGGTGAACGTCTCGAAATGAGCTTCTTTCTGGTACACTTTAATAGTGCCGATTCCTTGGATGGTATCTATGTAGTTAGACTCTGCCATCGCGTAACCACCCATAACCCCTCGTTGTTTTTCCAAAATTTGTTGGCTGTATTTCAAGACAATGACCATAAAGATGGGGACCCATAAAAAAGCGAGTAGACCAATGGGGCGACTGTAAAATAGAATCGCCGAGGTACTAATTAAGACCATTAGAAGGTCAATGGCCAGGGAAGAAAAGAGAATGGCAATAGTCTGCTGTATTCTAGCGGTATCGTTAAGGCGAGCGATTAGGTCTCCCGTTTTTCGATTATCGAAAAACGGCTTATTTAAGTATAGGAGTTTTTGGTAGAAAAAGTCGAGAATACGAATATTGAATTTCTTTTGTTGGATGGTCAAGAAGAGTTGCCGTAAATAGGAAAAGAGGGCTCTAAGTAGGAGTAAAAAGAGCAGTAATCCAGAAGTCCAGAATAATTGTATGACATCCCCTTCCGGTAGGATGATATCGACTAATTGCTGGGAGTATAAGGCAACGGCTAGTGATAATACCGCTAGAATGCCACCCAAGCTGAGAGCAGTGAATAAGTAATTGTAGTCGGGGCGGGAAAACCCGCTTAGCCATTTTAGTCCTGCCCATTTTTGCGGAGGTGTTTTTTCCTTCAGGTTTGGGCCCGCTTGCACTAATAGAAGTGTCTGCGTAACCCATAATTCTTTTAAGTCTTGGGGAGAAAGGAAATGGAGTTGTGTTTCGGCGGGATCGCTAACGATAAAGGCATTTTGCTTGGCATCAAAAGAATAGCAGATGATAAAGTGAGAAAATTCTTGGCCCTTATGCACATGCAGAATGCAGGGGTGTTCTGCTTCTTGCAGATGATGAATTTCCGCTTGAAATCCTTCCGCTTGTAAACCAAACTTTTGGGCGGCTTGGGCGAGCCCTAACAGAGTTGTTCCGGAGGCGGAGGTGCCGCTTGCTTCTCGTAATGCTTCAAAGCTAGCGAAGCTTCCGTAAGCTTGTAATAAGGCAGACAGGCAAGCAATTCCGCAGTCGGAATGATCAAGTTGCTGTATGTGTATGGTTGGCAGGCTTGACATGGTAGGCCTTTTGGTAAAAGATCGAGAATGGGCGGATATGATGAAAAAATCCCGGTTCGCGAGAACCGGGATTTCTATAATCTCTAGGTTTTTAAACCTCGTTGGTTAGAGCACCCTTATCCGAAGGGGCCGCAACCTTGTGCTACATACGCCGCTGCAAGAATGAGAGCAAGTGTAAAATTACCTGCGGCAAGGGCATTTAAATACTCAAAGCGAATGCGTGAACAGCGTGCGCCGGCCTCAATTTGGGCCATTTGGTCGTTAGACAGCGTTTTCATATTGTAATGGTTTAAGTTACGTTGGGTATTGCCTCATCATTCATAATGGTTAGGGCATTTCAAATATATTTTTTCTCTTATATATTCGCAAGGAAAACGGCTAGTAATATCCATAAAAAAAGGCCTAATCCATATGTTTTCAATACGAATGTAAAACACTGACGTACAGAGGTCTGTGTGACATCGGAGAAGCCGATAGTCAACCCTAAAATGAAGGCCAGTTGATACAAGTTGACCAGTTTCATCGGATAGCTTAGTCCCTGTGGAATAGCATCTTTAGGCCATAGATCATAAAGGCTTAACGTAGGGACTTTTTGCAAGTCTAAAACCGTTTCTATCCCGTAATTTGCGTAGAGGATAAGAGCAACGATTCTGGCTACAGAGAATACGATATAAGCTCTGCTGGTTATTGCAAAAATCGTCCGAAACTGGTTCGGTTTTTCCAGCAAAAGGTTACCGAGGTTTAAGCACCATGCGGCAGCTAACACTGAAAACAAGACGGTAATGGGCGTGAAAAGGAAAAAAAGCCACGAGAGTACGTTTGCTTTTTGCTGTCCTTTTGCAAATTGTTCGTCGGTAAGCTCCGTGATGAAAGATTGATAAACCACCTGATCGGTAATAAAGTGGTTTTGTAAAATCCACTGGTAGGAACATTCTACCAAAATAATCACGATAAGAACAATGCGTAAGTCCAGTTGAACATACTGCTTTAACATGCTTGTAGCTTAGATATTCTGTCCTCCTTTTGGAGAGGAACAGAGCCTTTTCATCTGGTTAATCAGGGAGCAATATTCAACTGCTCTCATATGACTAATCTAAATATACGTCATATTCTGAGGCTCGTCAATAGTACTCCCTGTTTTCGGTCAAATTTATAGGTACAATCATTATTCCAACTTTTCATTGAAAGAAGGATGTTATCGGTATTAGACTGCTGGCCGACGGATTTGGTTTAACGTTCATTGTGTATAAAAGCGAATTGATGAGTTCATAACGGCGATTTGAACCCGTGATATCTGCAGCAAGATGGCCTGAAAATTTAGTAAGAAGCTTTGTTGCCTACCAACAAGAGCCTGGTTGGAAATTGAATACTTACCGCAATCGGTACCTTCTATTTTGCATATCGCCAATCCTGAGTATTTGGGGCGTTTGTACTAAAAGATTTACACTATACCCAAAGCGAAATGGTTTGGGAAAGTTAACGCGAAGCTCATGTGCTTGTCAACAAGGCGCAAAAAGTAGGCGAAGCCTTAGTTTCGG
>JBCDIO010000345.1:0-5008 GCA_038748815.1 Bacteroidota bacterium | reverse complement strand
TCTTGATGATCTATAATATCATTAAGACCGTTCGCACTGGCACGTTCGTTGGTGACGAAACAGTAACAGCCCCCGCTCGAGTGGTACACGTAGCCCCTAAAGGCGAATACTGGCACAAGTGGATTGAGCGTCGTCCTGTACAACTATTAATTGGTGCAACCATCGCCATCCTGATAGGAGGTATCGTAGAGATCTTCCCTATGATTCTGGTCGAAGATAATGTACCAAAAATTGCCTCCGTACAACCTTATACTCCATTAGAACTGGAAGGCCGCGACTTGTATATCCGTGAAGGATGTATCGCTTGCCACTCCCAAATGATTCGTCCATTCCGTTCAGAGACCGAGCGGTACGGAGAATACTCTAAATCCGGTGAGTTTATATACGATCGACCCTTCCTTTGGGGGTCCAAACGGACCGGACCAGATCTACACCGTGTGGGAGCCAAATACCCCGATAGTTGGCACTATAACCATATGCTCGATCCCGAAAGCATGTCTCCCGGTTCTATCATGCCACCATATCCATGGCTCATTGAGAATGAACTGGACACCGATTATATCGGTGCCAAGATCCGTGTGCTGCAAACCTTGGGGACCCCATACCCAGACGGGTACGACGAAGTAGCCCTGGACGACCT
Source organism: Bacteroidota bacterium (assembly GCA_038748815.1). Lineage (GTDB taxonomy): Bacteria > Bacteroidota > Bacteroidia > Chitinophagales > Saprospiraceae > JBCDIO01. Next base: position 4,368 of record JBCDIO010000345.1, on the reverse strand, counting down.
AAAATCACAGGCAGCAACCATCGCTACAAGTCTTCGAGAAAGTGGTATTCAAGACGAAGGATTGGAAAATCGAGAGATCGTGGCTTTGATTGCCTACTTACAGCGGTTAGGTACTGATATCAAACCAGTACCACAAGCCGAAAATTCCGAGACCAAAGAATAAGTTGACTCACTTTACTCCGGCCCAGCAGGGCCGGAGCTCAATGCCAAACACTATGTATAAATATATTCTAGAAGGTGCCGGTAATATCAATTGGATGGCCCTGTTTGCCCTGATCACCTTTTTCACCGTGTTTTCCCTAGTGCTTTTTATGATGTTCCGCCAGGATAAATCCTTTACCCAGCGGATGGCCTCTCTCCCACTAGAAGACGGAAATACAGGGGTTACCGACGACCCTACTCTTTAAGCTCAAAATGCAATTACTATGCAAGACAAAAAGTATTGGATCCTAAGGATGATCGGTGCCAGTCTTTTATTTGCGGAAACAGCATCAGCCGCCAACGAAGCCGTCCATTCCCCAGTAATCTCAAACATGCTTTCTTACATACTCCTAGGGGTTGGAGGAGTGGTTATCATAGGTGCACTCACTGCTTTATATCAGCTCACCACCATGATGATCAAGATCCAACAAATCCGGATTTATCAGGAGAATGGGCTTACCGATTATTTGGAAGCGGCTAAACAACCACGGAAGATTCCCTGGAAGAAAATATACCAGCGCTGGACTAAAGCCGTGCCAGTAGCGAAGGAAAAAGACATCATGCTCGATCACGGGTTTGATGGTATTTACGAGCTGGATAATAGCCTACCGCCCTGGTGGGTGGCTATGTTCTACATCACCATTGTGCTTGGTGTGGGCTACTTTGGCTACTACCACGTACTTGGTTGGGGGTTAAGCTCCGCCGAAGAATACGCCTTAGAAATGGAAGAGGCCGAAGAAGCTAAAGCTGCCTTCCTAGAAAACCAAGCTGATCTTGTTGATGAAACAAATGTAATCGCCTTAGAAGATGCTCAGGCTATTAGCATGGGAGAGACGGTCTTTAAAGTGAACTGTGCGGCTTGTCACGGACAGCTGGGGGAAGGGGGCGTGGGCCCTAACTTGACCGATGCTTACTGGATACACGGTGGGGACGTAAAAAATATCTTTAAAACCATCAAGTATGGAGTCCCCGAAAAGGGTATGATCGCTTGGAGTACTCAATTACGCCCAGCAGATATTCAGCGGTTATCCAGCTATATTCTTACCCTACAAGGTACAAACCCACCGAATTCAAAAGAACCACAAGGTGATTTGTACCAGCAAGCAAATCAAGAAACCGTTCCAACATCCGATACCACTACGGTAGCTGCCGAAGGTGCTATTGGTATGATCGAACAATAAAGTCATGAGTGGGGTGGCTTGAGCCACCCCACCCTAATTCAATGAATCATGGCGAATCAACCTATTCCATTAACAGAATCACCCTATGATGAACCCGCACGATACCGGGATACCATCGCAACGGTCAACGAGGAGGGAAAACGAAACTGGATTTACCCGAAAAAGCCCAAGGGTCGTTTTTACCAGTGGCGTACCTATGTATCATACGGGCTGCTAGTGGTGCTTTTTGGTTTGCCTTGGATTAAGCTGAATGGGGAACCACTGGTACTCTTCAATATTCTAGAACGCAAATTCATTCTCTTGGGCATCCGCTTTATGCCCCAAGACTTTCATCTATTCGTATTGGCCATGATCACTATGGTCGTCTTCATTACCCTATTTACCGTAGTTTTTGGCCGTATCTTCTGCGGTTGGATTTGCCCACAAACCATTTTTATGGAAATGGTTTTTCGGAAAATCGAGTACTGGATTGAAGGAGATGCCAATGCCCAAAAACGACTGCACAAAGCCCCTTGGGATACTGACAAAATCATCAAGAAGCTTGGGAAGCAGATGATCTTCTTTGCCATTTCCGTCCTGGTGGCTAATACCTTTCTAAGCTATATTATTGGAATAGACCAAGTTATTCAGATTGCTACAGAACCCATCCAGGCGCACTTTGGTGGATTTGTAGCGATGATTCTATTCTCCTTCGCCTTCTACGGAGTATTCGCCTATCTCCGTGAGCAAGTATGTGTAACAATATGTCCTTATGGTCGACTACAAGGGGTATTGATGAACGAAGATTCGATCGTAATCGCCTATGACTATGTTCGTGGAGAACCCCGCGGCAAGATCAAAAGAAATCGAAAGAAGAAAGCTGCAGTAGCCAATTCTGAAACAGCCGCTATCGCCAAGAATAGTACCCTTGATGTCTCTGAAGTGATCGACATCCCCAAGCAAGGAGATTGTATCGACTGTAAACTATGCATCCAAGTTTGTCCGACGGGCATTGACATTCGGAATGGTACTCAACTAGAATGCATCAATTGTACTGCTTGTATCGACGCCTGCAATGGAGTCATGGAAAAGATCAATAAACCGCTAGGATTGATCCGCTACGAAAGTGAAAAAGGGATTTCTAAGCAAACGACGAAGATTTTCACACCGAGAGTAATCGCCTACACGGTAGTCCTCTCCGTCTTGATCGTTGCAAATATCGCATTGCTTGGAATGCGGACCGACGTCGAGTCTATCATACTTCGAACGCCGGGTATGCTCTACCAAGAAGTGGATAAAAACACCATCAGCAATTTATACAATTACCAAGTTATCAATAAGACCAATGAGCCGGTACAACTTTCTTTCGAGTTAGATGGAGACGTTGGGCAGATCCGGGCAATTGGTGCCATTAAGGATGCCCCGCAGGGTGGTGTTTCGGAGGGAGCATTTTTCATTGATCTACCGAAATCTAAAATCACAAACCGCAAAACGAAATTGAAAATTTTGGTCTACTCCAAAGGAGTACTCATTGACCACGCTAAGACTACCTTCTTAGGTCCTATTTAATAACGAACAACGAGTAATTATGAAAATCAATTGGGGAACTGGAATCGCCATCTTTTACAGCTGCTTTGTAGCCGTCCTGATTTTTGCGTTAGTAAAGTCCTTTTCCGTAGACAACTCATTAGTCCAGGATGATTATTACTCCTTGGATTTGGCCTACCAGAGCCACTATACTAAGCGCGCAAATGCCCTTACGTATTCGATCGACGTCAAGCGAGATATCGAAGCGGAGGAAGTACGCTTCGAATATCCGGAGCAACTACGTTCGGCAGAGGGGACTATTCTATTTTTTCGACCTGCGGACCAACGTAAAGATTTCAAAGTAGCCATAAAGCCAGGTCAAGATCTACTACAGGTGGTACCTACACAAGCACTGGAACGAGGACTTTGGAAAATCAAGATTGATTGGAAGGCGAACAATGCCGCCTATTACACGGAAGAAGTCGTTATCCTTTAATATAAGATCTCATGTTTCTTTGGACCGCATTTTTACTAGGTTTAGTTGGTAGCGTACACTGCGTAGGTATGTGTGGCCCGATTGCCCTATCTCTTCCCCTGCCGAGAAGCGCGCGAATACAGATCACGACTAGTCTAATGGGATATCATCTTGGTAAAACCGCGACTTATATGCTCTTGGGATTCATTTTTGGTCTGATTGGGCGGGGTCTATTTTTACTTCCGTACCAGGCCGGAATTTCAATTGGATTAGGGGTCGTTCTGCTAATTCTAGCTTTACTACATACCCGGGCCGAACGATGGATTGCGCGGATTCCGGGCTGGAAAAAAGTGTTAGAATGGGTTAGAAAAAAAATGGGACTTTTATTCAAACAAACAGGCCCTTGGGCCACCGTTGCCATCGGAGCCCTCAACGGTTTATTACCCTGCGGCTTAGTATACATGGCCATTGTAGGTGCTGTTTCCACTGGCCAAATTGGGTCGGCTATAGCTTACATGGGACTCTTTGGGATAGGGACTATGCCTTTACTCCTATTGACTAGCATTGCTGGCGTTTGCCTAAAGGGTCCGTTGAGAAAATATCTACAATGGATTCAACCAGCCCTTTTACTAACGATGGCCGCCATGTTGATTATGCGGGGATTTAATGTAGAGATTCCGGTAGGCTTACCCATCTGGGAAACTGGGCAAGAAATTCCAATGTGCCACTAAATGATGACAAAAGTCACCATGTGGAGATATGCTTTATCAACCACAATCACCAAGAAAGATTAGACCTTAGTGGCAGTTAAGAAAAGAGGACCATTAAACAAACAAGGCAAATGAAAACAAGCTCGTTTAATTTCCTCTCGGATTCAAATTGCACATTATTCTGTTCGTATAGGTTCGTTCGAAGCGCCCACTGGATTTGTCCAGTGGGTTTTTTTATGATTCCGTAGTTTCAACAACCGGACTTGGTGTCAAAGGCTTTTTTATCTCCTTTCCC
>JBCDIO010000344.1:0-5038 GCA_038748815.1 Bacteroidota bacterium | reverse complement strand
TTTCGCCCCGGCACCGCAGGGCTTTATTGATGGAATGGAGACATCTTGTTCATAAATAGCAAAGTATCAAATCCATTTTTAGGATTCCTCCCAACATTCTGCCGGATCACTCGTTCAAGATTTGAGAGAACTCATCTCAATCTCCCTTAATATTCACCTTATAAAAGCTCGACTTCAATGACAATCTACCGGTACTCTTTTTTGCTATTCATCGTTGGTACGATGGCGTTCCTACCAAATTCTTCTGCCCAATATCAATGGGAACTTGCTAAAGAAAAAGATGGAATTTCCGTTTATACAAGTCCTGTTTCTGGATCTTCTTTCGATGCCTCCAAGGTAAGTTCAGAAATAGAAGCTAGCTTATCCGCAGTTACAGCGATATTTCAGGATGTAGAAAATTTTACGGCTCTATTTGCGAGTACCCAGTCCGCGCGTTTACTCGAACGTTCTGGAGAGACCTATCAAGTGCACTACATTGTCTCGGAGGCTCCCTGGCCCGTTTCAGATCGGGATGGAATCTACACCTACCGGTTTAACTACCAAGCGGCTACTAAACAATTGACCATTGAACAGCGGAATAAACCAAGCTATCTTCCAGAAGAAAATGGCATGGTGAGAATTCCAAAGTGCCAAGGCACCTGGACCTTTAAAGAATTGGGAAATGGACGACTTGCTGTCACTTACATCTTTCATGCAGAACCTGGAGGTTCCGTTCCTGCCTGGGCCGCTAACCTGGGTACTGTGGACATGCCTTTTGAAACGATGGAAAACCTGAAACAGCGAATCAAGCAAACGAAATATCAGGGTAAATCCTACCAATTCTTAGAATAAGGAATCCTCCTTCATTATTTGTAGCTTAGGCCCTTTCAAACCATGGGAATACAAACGATACTATGAAACATTTTTCTTTTTTATTCGCCTTCTTAATCCTGATAGCATGTGGAGATCAGTCGACGGAGACTGACCAACAAAGCACTAATCAAGCCCCTCCAACCGAGGATGAGTTGATACAACGTCTCATGGCGGAGTACAAAACCGAAGATGGTAGCTTAGCCGCCAAGCAACATAACGAAATCATCAATTACGCGATTGATAATCGATTGGACCTCCAGGTAACCGAAAGTGGTCTATTTTACCAGATTCTTTCCCAAGGAGAAGGGGACTTTATAGAAATGGGAGACCGCCTTACTGCGCACTACAAAGGCACGCTCCTAGATGGAACGGTCTTTGACTCATCGTATGACCGCCAGAAACCGATCCAGTTCAATGTTGGCCAAATGATCCCTGGGTGGAACGAAGGCTTGCAGTTTATGCAACCAGGTTCTAACGCGATGTTTATCTGTCCTTCGCGCTTGGCCTACCAAGACCGGGCCTTTACTGATCCGCAAACGGGTGAGGAGATTATTCCTCCAAATTCCATTTTGCGCTTCGATTTGGAGGTTACTGCCCGTTTCCGTATTCCTACCGCCACTGAATAAATCTGAATGCTATGCGATTTTCACTACTCTTTATTTGCTTAATAGCTTTGTCTCTGGGGGCATGTTCGATCAATCCACCAATCAGCAAACGGAAATACAAGGGTAAACTACCGATTGAAAAGATCAAATTACCCGAAGGCTTTCAGATTGATGTTTTTGCGGAGAATGTAACCAATGCCCGCTCTATGGATCTTTCCCCTAATGGGACTTTATTTGTGGGAACCCGTGGAGAAGGAAAAGTCTATGCTTTAGTAGACTCGGATGGAGACTACCAAGCGGATCAGCAATATGTACTGGCCGAGGGCTTAAAGATGCCTAATGGCGTTGCTTTCCGGGATGGAGATTTATATGTAGCGGAAGTTTCTAGGGTTTTACGATTCAAGGATATTGAAGGTAAGCTTGATGATCCAGGGGAGCCTGAAGTCATTTATGACGAATACCCTACTGAGACCCACCATGGTTGGAAATACATCGCTTTTGGCCCCGACGGGAAGCTTTACATACCGGTTGGTGCCCCGTGCAACATCTGCGAATCGGAAGATCCCATCTTCAACACCATTACCCGTATGGACCCCGACGGACAGAATATGGAAATCGTACAACAGGGTATTCGGAACACCGTAGGTTTTACCTGGCACCCACAAACCCGAGAGCTGTGGTTTACTGATAATGGCCGGGACTGGATGGGCGACGATTTACCCGCTTGTGAGCTAAACCATGCCCCTAAGAATAACATGCACTTTGGGTATCCGTATTGTCACCAGGGCGATTTAGCCGATCCGGAGTTTGGATCCAAATTTCCTTGCTCGGACTTTACCACGCCAATTCAGAAACTCAGCCCACATTCTGCACCACTCGGCTTAGAATTCTACCAGGGTACACAGTTTCCTAATGCTTACAAGAACCAGATCTTATTAGCCGAGCACGGTTCCTGGAATCGCAGTAATAAGATTGGTTATCAAGTTAGCATGATTCGCTTAGACGGTACGAATGCTACGAACTATGAGGCTTTTGCCAGTGGTTGGCTAGATACCGAGAAAGATGAAGCCTGGGGCCGCCCCGTAGATTTAGAACATATGCCCGATGGTTCTCTCTTAGTCTCTGACGATTTTGCCGATGTGATCTACCGCATTTACTACCAGAAATAAATGGGTTTCGCATCTGAAAAGCGGGCGTTGTTTTACATCGAAAGCGTCTTCTACCGTGCTGTCGGTAGAAGACGCTTTCAATTAGAGCGGCAGTACTTCTTTCAGTTCACTCAGGATCATGGCGGTTGCCCCCCAGACCACTTTCCCGTGCACATCAAAAAAGGGAACCTCCCGCAGAGTCATTCTGGAAGATATTGGAATATCCGTCGTACCAATAATAGAAGGATCCAACAAGTGGGGTAGTGGTAACTCTACCAAGTCAGCGACCTCCGTGGTCTGCAGGGTAAAATCGGGGCGATAGGATATATGCCCGACGAAAGGATGCACCAGAAAATTACTCACCGGAATAAACAAAGGGCTCAATGACCCAAGTAGTGTTACGTCCTGAGGACTTACTCCGATCTCTTCTTCCGCCTCCCGCAGGGCTGTAAAGGCCAAGCTCGGATCATCTGGTTCCTGCTTTCCGCCGGGAAAGCTAATCTGCCCACTGTGTTGGTCACGCTCGGTTGATACCCGTTGGATTAAGGCGATGTTCCAATCGTTGGCATCTGGATAAAAAAGAGCTAGCACCGAAGCAATGCGAGCATCTGGCCCAGGATCAGCCGGCTGCTGTCGAACTTTATGAGCTAGCTTATACTGTGCTTCTAGTCCTGGTAGGGGTTCACGAAGCCGGGCTTCCAGGCGATCAAAAAAAGGGTACTCCATACGAATTAGGATTCAATAAAAGGGGCTTAGGATATTGTATAACCCCGGTAAAATTCTATGCCTAATTAATGCTTTTTATCGGGGATAAGTTCGACTAACATTCGAAAATTATCGTTCTTTGCAGCAAATCAAAAACCACGAGTCATGATCAAGATTCTCGCCAATGACGGGATCCATCCAGATGGTAAAACGTTACTCGAAGAAGCCGGGTATGAAGTGGACATCAATAAGATTCCACAAGACGAGTTACCACAAAAACTACCCGCCTACGATGTGATCATTGTACGTAGTGCGACGAAGGTACGCCAAGAACTAATTGACCAATGCCCCAACCTTAAGGTTATTGCCCGGGGTGGTGTTGGAATGGATAATATTGATGTAGATTACGCTCGCTCCAAAGGCATCCAGGTGATGAATACCCCAGCTGCCTCATCGGAGTCAGTAGCCGAGCTTGTCTTCGCTCATCTATTCTCCTTGGCGCGCTCCTTACACCTTGCCAACCGACAGATGCCCAGCCGAGCCCAAGACGATTTTAAAGCGCTTAAAAAGTCCTACTCAAAGGGCTTTCAATTACGTGGTAAAACGCTGGGTATTGTTGGCTTTGGACGGATCGGTCAGGAGGTTGCCCGCATCGGCTTAGCCCTTGGTATGAAGATCTTACCCGTCGATTTGTACGTTGATCAGGCGGATATTGATATCGACTTATACAGTAGTGACGAGATCAGCTTGCACGTTAAGGTGAATACAACGGAAATGGAAGAAATGCTGCGCAACAGCGATATCATCACTTTACACGTACCTTTCAAAGGTGGTAAGGCCCTGTTGGGTAAAGAAGAAATGGCCAAAATGAAGCAGGGAGTTGTCCTTGTAAACTCCGCTAGGGGTGGAGTGATTGATGAAGCAGCCTTGCTCGAAGCATTGGAAAGTGGCCAGGTACGCGCGGCGGCCTTGGATGTGTTTGAGAATGAACCAACGCCAGATACGGCCCTTACGACGCACGATAAAATTTCGGTTTCTCCTCATATTGGGGCCTCTACGCTAGAAGCCCAGCGGAATATCGGATTGGAACTAGCCGATCGAATTCTAGCTCACTTTGGGGCAGATAAGTAAACAGGAATGACAAACGGCCTGAAGGATACCCTTCAGGCCGTTTCCATTTTATATTAGATAGATAATATTTTATTTGATCATTTTCATGAAGGTACCAACGAACCAGTTGCTATCAGCACGAATGAGTGTATCGAGGGTGCTATCTGCTTTATTTGAGAATAGTTTGATATCGCGGATCACGTCTTTAAACTGATCTACATGCTCTTGGTTTTCACCGTTTTCTACGTTAGAAAGTTCATCTAATACTTTGAGCATCGGTTCCAGTTCTTTTTTCTTCCGCTGGATAATAATCTTCTTTACTACCTCCCACATGTCTTTCTCCGCGTAGAAGTATTCTTTCCGTTCGCCCGGTTTCAATTCCTTATACACTAGGCCCCAGTCGATTAGGGCACGTAAGTTCATATTAGCATTCCCACGACTGATCTGCAACTCCTTCATAATCCCTTCAGCGGACAGAGATTCGGGCGAAACCAATAATAGCGCATGAATCTGTGCCATGGTTCGGTTGATTCCCCAATTAGTACCCAAGGTTCCCCAAGACTGAATGAATTTATCTTTCCCTTCCGTTAAGGTTAAGGTCATCCTTCTTTTTTTTGC
>JBCDIO010000343.1:0-5039 GCA_038748815.1 Bacteroidota bacterium | reverse complement strand
GGCACCGATGGGAGCTATCGTACGGAAAGGAGGTTTTGGATACCCCCTACTGATTGCGGTAGGTTTCTTTATGGTCTATATGGTATTAACCATTTTTAGTAAAAATATTGCCGAGCGATTTGTTATTGATCCAGTTTTAGCAGCTTGGTTACCCTGTTTAGTTCTATTCCCAATCGGTCTATTACTGACCTACCAAGCCATGAACGACTATACCCGGGTCATCAATTTGGATCGGTACACTCGCTTGATGAAGTTTTTCCGCTGGGTAGGCCGTATCGCCTCTTTCTTCTCTCGATTTGCGGGAGGATAAATGCATCGATTCTAGCTTGCAGCCTAAATATTATATCCTTGAGATCATTCACCCGTCTATTAACTGAAAACCAGATTTTTTTTAGCTGTTTCGCCCTCTTTTTATTGGTGGGTGGTCTTTTCTTATTGAAGATCGAAACCGGGGATGCCATTCGATATTTCAGTGATCGGCGGGCAACTTGGAGTGATTTGTTTTTCACCTATGGTACCCGATTGGGGGAAGAATACACCTATTTATTGGTCTTTGCTATCGGATTATTCGTTCGATTCAGGTATTCTTTCTTAGTCTTGTTTACTGGCTTTATTGTTACCGGCGTGAGTTTTGGCACCAAAGCCTTTTTCGCGCACGATCGCCCGATCACGTATTTTAAAAAGTTGCAAAGCTTAGGAGAAATCAATTTAATTGAGGGGATTGAACTACATAGTGGCGCCACTAGCTTTCCTTCGGGGCATACTATGTCTGCTTTTGCCCTATTTGGCTTGTTGGCCCTCCTAGTACCTCGAAAAAACTGGGTAGGGTTCTTGTTCTTTCTATTGGCTTTGATTGTTGGGCTCTCAAGAATTTACTTAGTCCAGCATTTTCTGAAGGATGTTTATCTTGGTGCAATCATTGGTGTTTTATTAGCGATGCTTTTGGTCTTGGCCAACCGTCGTTGGGGAGTGACGGAAGAACGCTGGTATAATTCTTCCATCCCAATGGCCATGCGCCGTAATCCGCCACAAATACCTACCTAAAAAGAGCAACTATTGTATGGACTTGATTGAACTAGCCTTACAAGTACATTTGATTAGCACTGTCTTCATGGCGGGACTATGTTGGTTTGTCCAGGTAGTCCATTACCCACTTATGGAGCGAGTGGGGTTTAGTGGTTGGGATAATTATCAGAAGGGGCATACCGCCCGTACAAGTTTGGTGGTTGTTCCAGCAATGTTAGCAGAGCTAGGAACGGGAACATTACTGGTGTGGGCAGAATGGGGAAACGTTTTATTCTTATTGAACTACGCCGCTTTGGTAGTTATTTGGCTGTCTACCTTCCTAATCCAAGTTCCCATTCACAATCATTTACTCGTGGGCTGGGACAGCCGCCAACACACCCGATTGGTCCAGAGTAATTGGGTCCGCACCATTTTATGGTCTTTACGGACCATCTTATTATTCCTTATCGTTTTTTAAAGGTCCAGGTAATTTCCGTTTTGGATACCTGGGTGCCGTCGGCTAAGGCACCAATGCTCGTCATGGTGATCGTTCGGGGTTCTCCCGAAGCCAGCACCTCATCTATGGTAGCAAATACCTTTTGACCATCCGAACAGGTGAACGTGGTAACACCAACCGCTTTTTTGGTAAACTCAGAGCGTACATTGAGTACAAGCATCGAGATAGGAGGTTTTCCAGCTAGGGCCAGAATAGCGAGGGTACCCGTAGAAAGCTCGGCGGCACCACATTGGGCCGCGAAGTAGATGCTTCGGAATGGATTTTTGGAATACCAGGAGTAGGGAAGCTGTACTTGACATTCGTGCTCATCGGCCCGATGTATCTTAAGACCCCAGAAAAAGGCAGAGGGCAAATTCTGTAAAAAGAAATAACGCAGTTTCCAAGGCGAGAGGAATTGCTTCCGGGTTGACTTTGCTACTTCATTTAGGGTAAAAACAGACTGGGTCTCTGCCATGTTAAGTTTCTTTTGCTCGCTGATTCCGCGGGAAGGGCGAAGTGGAAAATTCATTCTGGCTTAAGGTAGCGAATTTTATACCTAAAACGAAATAGTTCAAGTCGTTCTCCCTTGTCTACCGTCTTGCAAAGCCTCACAGAAACAATGATTGCCCTTGCATCTACCCACTCGAACTACTTACTGGATGACCGAGATTAGGCCTTGTTGCCCCGCCCATTTACTTCCCGATAACCGTACTAACCACTCCGCAATGGGCATAGAAATAGACCAAAATTCTTCTCCGGATGAATTTTCGAAGTAGACTTCATGGAATCGTTCAAAATTGCCTACATTTGGGGCGCTTAGAGGGGCGTTCATGGCCCATCCGATTGTGAAAAACCATCTCTGTTACTCTCAAATTTATTTGCATGAACCTTCATGAATACCAAGGAAAAGAGCTCCTAAAACAATACGGAGTTGCCATACAGGAAGGCATTGTTGCTCACACTGTGGAAGAAGCGGTTGCCGCCTATAAAAGTATCAGTGAGCAAACAGATACCAATATCGCAGTAATCAAAGCTCAGATCCACGCCGGTGGTCGTGGTAAAGGAGGTGGAGTAAAAATTGTAAAGAGTGAGTCTGAGCTTAAAGAACAAGCTGGCAACATCCTGGGGATGATGCTCAAGACTCCGCAAACACCCGGTGGCATGGAAGGGCCTGGAAAGTTGGTACGTAAAGTACTGATTGCCGAAGATGCTTATCGCCCCGACTTTGATGCTTGTAAAGAATTCTACGTATCGATACTGATGGATCGGGAGCGGAAGTGTAATGTAATCATCTATTCTACGGAAGGTGGTATGGATATCGAAGCCGTGGCCGAAGAGACTCCTCATTTGGTTCACAAAGAATATATTGATCCGACCCTTGGACTACAAGGCTTTCAAGCTCGCAAAGTAGCCTTCAACCTTGGACTAAGCGGCCAGGCCTTCAAGCAGATGACTAAATTCATCAGCAAATTGTACAGCGCGTTTGTTGGTGCCGATGCTTCTTTGTTCGAGATCAATCCCTGTTTGAAAACTCCAGATGATCGCATTGTTGCGGTTGACTGTAAAGTTACCCTAGACGATAATGCGCTATTCCGCCACAAAGATTTGGCCGAACAGCGAGATACGGATGAAGAAGACCCAACCGAAGTAGAAGCTAAAAGCTACGGCCTTAACTACGTAAACCTAGACGGAAACGTCGGTTGTATGGTGAACGGTGCCGGACTAGCCATGGCCACTATGGACATCATCAAGCTCTCGGGTGGGGAACCGGCCAACTTCCTGGACGTAGGTGGTACGGCCGATGCGGCCCGGGTAGAACAAGCCTTCCGGATTATCCTTCGCGATCCAGAAGTAAAGGCCATTTTGATCAATATCTTTGGTGGTATCGTGCGGTGCGACCGGGTGGCACAAGGGGTCGTTGATGCCTATAAGAACATGGGCAATATCAATGTTCCAATTATTGTCCGTTTACAAGGCACAAATGCGGATATCGCTAAGAAGATCATCGACGAAAGTGGACTAGCGGTACACTCCGCGATTCTATTGAAAGAAGCAGCTGATTTAGTGAAGCAAGTCCTTGCTTAAGCTAAATTGCCAGTTTAAAATAAAAAGAGAGGCTGTCTTAAAAGGGCGGTCTCTTTTTCGTTTACCCTGTTTCCTGTACCTCTACGCCCCGAGTACTCGGGGTGAGATCTCGTAAAGGTAAGTAGTACCTAAAAGGAGTCGGCCACCCTATAAAATAGCCCCATAAAAGAAAATGGATAAAAAAGCGGCCTTTTCTTACCTACTCAAAAAGGCTATCCGTTTTCGTGGATAGCCTTTTTGAGTATACGTAGAAGGAAGAAGTCTGTCTACCAGCGGATCAGGCAAGAACCCCAGGTGAACCCACTACCAAAGGCAGCCAAAACAACCAAATCTCCTTCTTTGACTTTACCCGCTTCCCAAGCTTCGCTGAGAGCAATGGGAATGGAGGCCGCGGTGGTATTTCCGTAATTCTGAATATTATTCCAGACCTGATCATCCCGCAAGCCCATACGCTTTTGCACGAACTGACTAATTCGTAAGTTAGCTTGGTGGGGGATAAACATATCGAGGTCCTCTTTGGATAAGCCAACCTCATCTAAGGCTTCTTTGATGACCTCCGGGAATTTGGTAACGGCTAGTTTGAAAACGAATTGACCTTCCATATTCGGGTAGATATTACCGGTGTCCAACATGTATTGGTTGATAAAGGCCTCCCCAAACTCTGCCTCCTCATACTCGATTTCCGGCCCGAAGTCATACTTGGATTTATGATATCCTACGTGGGCGCCAGGGTTGATGAACGCCAGTTTTTCCGCATAGGTACCATCGGAGTGCAGTTTAGTGGTTAGGATTCCTTTATTTTCTTCTTCGGTAGCTTGAACAACGGCAGCACCGGCACCGTCACCGAAGATCACGGTTACATTTCGGCCTCGAGTAGAGAAGTCTAAGCCCATAGAGTGGAATTCTGCCCCTACGACGAGCACATTCTTATACATACCACTGCGCACGAATTGATCGGCAATGGATAGCCCGTAGACGAAGCCAGAACATTGGTTTCGAATGTCAAGGGCACCGATTTCGGTTTTAGTAATGCCCAATTCTCGTTGTAACAGTACTCCGCAACCAGGGAAGTAATAATCTGGGCTCAGGGTAGCAAATACAATGAAGTCGATATCTTCTGCTTGGAGACCAGCGCGTTCGATGGCTATTTCTGAAGCTCGAGCACCCATCGTGGTGGTGGTTTCTTGCCCTTTTTCGGCGTAGCGGCGAGCCTGGATCCCCGTTCGTTCCTGAATCCATTCGTCGCTGGTATCCATTACGCGGGTTAGATCGTTATTGGTTACCACCTTTTCAGGTACGTAATGGCCGATTCCGGCAATTTTAGCGTTTGGCATACATACAGGTTTTCAAAAGCGATTCAACAAAGAGTCTGGGAATGGAATAAGGTGGCCATACCCAGTGGTTTTATTTTCAAATAATGCAGGGCTCAAAGTTAGAAAATTATCTAATTCTG